>JABWAT010000016.1 GCA_013360915.1 Bacteroidota bacterium | reverse complement strand
CCTGAAAAACCCTTTGGCTTCGAGACCCTCAGCCACCGGGTTTTTCCATCAACCAATCACTTGTATTAACTGATCTCTGATCATTGCTTTTTGTTCACCTGAAAAACCCTTTGGCTTCGAGACCCTCAGCCACCGGGTTTTTTCCATTCACCAATCACAAATCCCCATTCACCAATCTCACCATGTAATAAATCCACCCTCCCGATGCACCCAAAGGGTAACAACAGAAAGGAATCCAATGAAAACCATCTGCCACTCCCCTCGGAATCAACGGTTCAGGACCGTGTTTTTAATTCTCATTATTCTGCTTGCCACCGGTGTGCTGAAAGCTCAATCCACCTTTTCGGCAGAGGTGACGGGAGCCGGCATCCCCATAATTCTGATCCCCGGTCTGGGTTGTGACGGATCGGTCTGGAAGGAAACGGTTACCCGTCTGCAGGAATCGGGATACGCCTGCCATGTAATCACGCTCGCCGGATTTGCCGGAACGCCGGCTCCTGATACCACATCCATTGCTCTGATCGTCAGCGATCTGAACCGGTATATCGGTGCCCTCGGCCGCAAACCCATTCTCATCGGCCACAGCCTGGGGGGCATTATCGGACTCCGGCTGGCCATCGACCATCCGTCCGGTCTGGAAAAACTGGTCATCGTCGATGCACTTCCGTTTCTGCCTGCAGCCATGAATCCGGCTGCCACCGTGGAGATGATCCGGCCGCAGGCTGCCATGATGAAAACGTTCACATTGAACCAACCTGTCAATCAGTTCAAGGCTTCCACTCAGAATTCACTGAGAATGATGATTGCCGATTCGGCATCCCGATCTTTGGCTGTGGAATGGGCGGTCAGGAGCAATCGCCGCATCTTTGCCTCCATGACCGATGAACTCATGACCACCGATCTGCGCCAGGCGGTGAGTGGCATCCGGTGTCCCGTGCTGGTACTCGGTGCGTGGGCTGCAGCCAAACCGTACGGACTGACCATGGAAACAGTGAAGAAAACCTATGAATCCCAATACGCACGCCTGAAAGGAGTGACCGTGGAAATGGCTCCCAACGCCTATCATTTTATCATGCTGGATGAACCCGTCTGGATGATGGACCGGATTCTGCCGTTCCTTGGTGGAAAGCGTTCATGAAACCAGCGGTGGATCAGGTGCTGAAGGAGTTTGGTCAGCGTTTATACCGGCTCTGTCACAGCTATTATTACCGGGTGGAAGATGTGGGTGATCTGTATCAGGAAATGCTGATCAATGTCTGGCGCAGTTACGATCAGTTCCGGGGTGACTCCTCACTGTCCACCTGGATTTACCGCGTGGCGGTTAACACGGCCCTGATGCATGTGCGGAAGGAACAGGTTCGACGGGACCGGTTCCAGCCGTTCGATGCCACCGTGCACGATCAGGCCGGACATACAGAAGAGAATCCGCAACTGGATCAACTGCGTCTGGCCATCAGCCGTCTGGAACCAGCCGACCGTGTGATCATCACACTGGTGCTCGAAGGTCAGTCCTATGAAGACATCGCCGGCATTACCGGATTGACCACCAACCATGTCGGCGTGAAAATTAACCGGATCAAACAAAAACTTCTTCGGAGTACCGGACATGAATCCTGATTTTTCTGACCTGCAAACCCTCTGGCAGCAACAACCGCCACAGGCACCCGATCTCACCTCCTGGATGGCCGGAGCCCGGCGGCTGGAAGCCAAATGGAAACGATCGCAGTGGACAGCCGGCATCTGCCTGGGACTGACCATCCTGTTTTTTCTGTACATGCTGATTGATTCACCCATGGAGACCCCGGCCGGCTGGTCTGGAATGCTTCTGCTGATTCTGTCCATGATGGTGGCGCTCGGTTTTATCCTGAACCGGTCCACCCGCGCTACAGAGTCACTCGATCTGCCGGTAACCGAGTTTGCCAATCATCATCTGAAGGCCATCCGGCGGCGCCTGATGATTACCCGGCAGGTGATTCCCTGGTACATGCTCGCCATTCTGCTGGGTGTGAATCTCACCTACCTGGAAGTGCTGAGCCGCGGTGATCTGACCTTCCGGCTGACGGCACATCTGGTGGTTTCCGCCATCATGATTTTCGGCGGGTGGATGCTGTACCGGCGGCAGCGCGCCCGGCTGGAACACGAAGCCGAACCGGTGATACAGGCGCTTGAGTCGCTCACGGGAGGTCAATAAGGGAACCTGATGGTATCTTTGTGCGGTTCTGAAACAGATTAACGAAAAGGATCTGACCAATGAAAAGTCTGATTGCATTAACCATCGCCCTGTTCTTAACCGGATCGGTTCACGCACAATCCTGCTGCGAAACCGGTTCGCATAAGACCGGGCCGTCTGCCACCGCCAAATTTGCAAAACTGGCTGCTGATTCCACCTTCCGGATGAGTCATCAGGAACCAATGGGAAAAGGAGAAACCATGACAACCGGCGGAACGATGATCACCATTCCTGTTGCCGACGGGAAACCAGCTTTTGCTTTTGAAGTGAAACCGGCCACCCAGACCGGCAATGTGCTGCTGGTCTTCCATGAATGGTGGGGATTGAACGACCACATCAGGGCCGAAGCCATCCGTCTGGCCGATTCCTTGGGATCGGTTCGCGTTCTGGCGCTCGATCTGTACGATGGAAAAGTGACGGCGAAACGCGAGGAAGCTGGTCAGCTCATGCAGGCGAGTACGGCTGAACGGTCCCAGGCCATTATCCGTGGCGCCCTGCAGTATGTCGGGAAGGATGCCAATGTGTTAACCGTGGGCTGGTGTTTTGGGGGCGGATGGTCGCATCAGGCGGCGCTTCTGGCCGGAAAGCAAGCCTCGGCCAGTGTGATTTACTATGGCATGCCCGAATCGGATCCGGAAAAACTTAAATCCCTCCATGCGGATGTGCTGGGCATCTTCGCCAGGAAGGACGGATGGATCAACGAAAAGGTGGTTTCATCCTTCGAATCAGCCATGAAAACGGCCGGTAAACCCGTCACCATTGCCTGGTACGAGGCCGATCATGCCTTCGCCAATCCGTCCAACCCGAAACATGATGGCACGATGGCCGCAGATGCCATGCGGAAGACCGTTGCCTTCCTGCGCTCTCATCTGAAATAAACCGGAATCACCGGCCGGAATTACTTCCGGTCGGTAGATTCGAAAATCTTATCTGCCGAAGCAGCAATAAAACCCGGGTACAGTTTCCCATCCGGACCCTTGTGCCGCAATGCAAATTCATAGTAACAGCCCGGGAGGGTATGAACACCATCGGCCAGTTCGATGTCGATGCGGTTGGCCATGGTGGAAGACTGCTCGAGTAACTGCGCCGGGGATCCTTTGATTTCGCCTCCTTCGGCATTCAGCCGGAATCCGTTTTCCTTCAGAAAAGTGTTCAGTTGTTCCAATGAGGAAAAGGTTTTCAAGCGGTTCACACTAACAGTAAAGTGATTCGCCCGGAAACCGTTCACCGCCATCCAGGCCGCATATTCACTTTCCTTCCGCAGAAACTCATAGGTATCAGAATCGATCATTTTCCAGGGAATGCCCGCAATGGGAAAATCGGCACTTTTCACCACGGATGGCGGAACCTGTTTCACCAGCAGTTCAATCACCTTCTGGAAATCGGCTGAAAATTCTTCAACCAGCAGCTCGGAAATAAAAACTTTCGGATAAGCACCGGATGGGTGATCATAATGCCGTGCGAACAGCTTTTTCTCAGGGAAATGATAGGGATCCTTCTCCTCATACCCCAGATTCAGGAAGGGTTGAGCCAGTTTGGCCAGTCCGATCGAAGGGGTGTTGAATGTCCGGAAGGCGACGTGATCATTCACAACGCTTTCGCCCCGGGCCTCGAGCAGGGCATGTATCTGGTTAGCAATGGGATTCCGGGTGGAATAGTCGGTCCACAGCCGGTCGAAGAGGGAATGAATAGGGTCCATGGTTTGGTATCCTTTTTGGTTTTTTGCAAAGGTACTAAATACAGGAGACAGGAGTCAGGAGACAGGAGACAGAAGATGGAATACAGAATACAGAATACAGAATACAGAATACAGAATACAGAATACAGAAGAACCAATGCTGATTGGGTTGGTGTGGGGCGCGAAATTTCTATCAACCCATAAATCGCCCGGACCGGGGACTTCGGTAACGCCTGTACGAGGACATGGGTTACAACTTTAAAGGCTAAATACGGCCCGGTTGGTGCTTGCCGGCCATTTTCAACCAGCGCCTCCCCGATTTTTCCCTCTCCGCCGGAGAGGGTAAGGATGAGGGTTTATTTAGTCCATTTTACAAGGATGTCCACCGACTTATCAGATAGATAACCCTTCCTTTTCAGCAGTGTTTGAAGCAACCTGCTTTGCAGTTCACCCTCAAGTCGGTCATCTCGATACAACTCACTTCGCTCGTCACTCGATGACCGGTCTTTCCCAACCCTGACCGGACCTGACTCATCCACTCGAAGAAACAGCCACTCCTATTGCAGAGTCAGCGACATGTCTCCGTAGCGGTTACCCCTCACCAGCGCAGATAGCTGATCCAGAATCCGAACCTCATCCTCACTGAATCTGATATGAATTGATTCCAGATTTTCTGCCAGATAGCTCTCCCGTTTGGTACCGGGAATGGGAATCACATCTGTTCCACGGGAAAGAACCCAAGCCAGCGCCACTTGCGCGGGTTTCACCCCTTTGGCAGCCGCCATATTAGCAATAACGCGGATAATTTCCTGATTGGCCTTCAGGTTCTCTCCCTGCAGTCGTGGTAAATGCGTCCGGAAATCACGGGGATCCGTCAGGTTATTCAGGGCACCGGTCAGTACCCCGCGTCCCAGCGGACTGTATGCCACGGTTGAAACACCCAACTCCCGGCAGGTGGTCAGATTCGCCTCTTCAATATCCCGGGTCCAGATGGAATATTCCGATTGAACGGCAGCAATGGGATGAACTGCATAGGCGCGCTTCAGAGTTTCACCCTTCACTTCCGACAAACCGAGATAGCGTACCTTGCCTTCCTTCACCAACTCTGCCATGGCGCCGACCGTCTCCTCTATCGGGGTGGAGGGATCCACCCGGTGACAATAGTACAGATCAATCACATCCATGCCCAACCGGTTTAAACTGGCTTCACAAGCTTGCTTCACGTAGTCCGGTTTCCCGCTGGTTCCCAGCCATTCCCCCTTTGGTCCGCGCTTGATGCCAAACTTGGTGGCCACCGTTACCTTGCCGGACCGCCCTTTCAGTGCTTTTCCAAGCAATTCCTCATTGTGGCCACTGCCATACATATCGGCTGTATCAAAAAAATCCACGCCCCATTCCACCGCCTGATGGATGGTTTTAATGGACACCTCATCGTTGGTGGCTCCATAAAATTCCGACATGCCCATGGTTCCCAGTCCGATGGGAAATACCATCAGATCACTGTTTCCGATTCGTCGCTTTTCCATCTGAACTCCTGATTATGATACTATGGGTGCGGTTTCCATGGGATCGAGTCCGCTGCCAGCCCAGGCAAAAGGCAGGTCCTGGTTCAATCCGTCTAACAGCGCCATGTCTTCCGGTGAAACAGAAAATCCGAACAAGTCAATATTCTGACGGATCCGCTCGGGTCGTGTGCTTCTCGGAATGACCAAATACCCGTGCTGAAGTCCCCACCGCAATAAAATCTGAGACTCTGAAACCTGGTATTTCAAGGCCAACTTCCGACAAGTGGTCTGACTATCCGTTTTGCGGTCGGTAAGCAGGTTGCCACCCTGTCCATCCACGGGTCGCCAGGTCGACAGCGGAGCCAGAGAACTGTACGCCATCGGGGCAATGGATTTCTCCTGCATGTAACGGGTAAGCGCCGGTCGCATACAAAGCGGGTGGAATTCCACCTGATTCACGAAAGGTTTTGCCATCCCGGCTTCTGTAATCTCCTTAAGCTGGGGAATCCCGTAGTTCGATACCCCGATATGCCGGGTCAGACCCATCCGTTGCAGGTCAATCAGGGCTTGCCATTGTTCAAGACGGGTTTCTGCCATGGGGGAGTGAATCAGGAATAAATCTACATAGTCCAGTTGCAATTGAACAAGCTGATTTTTTAAGGATTCAATGGTTTGAGCGTGAGATTTTTCGGGCGCTCCCCATGGCTTGTAACCGGGAAACAGCTTGGTGGTGATGAACAAATCGGATCGGTTTAGCCCCGATTCCCGAATGGCTTTTCCGGTGCCGTCTGCATTCTGATAGGCCTCCGCAGAATCGATATGACGATAGCCGGATTTAAGTGCTTCCCGTACGCCAACCTCCGCCTGGTCGGATGACAGTTGATAGGTCCCGAATCCGACAAAGGGGATACCTGATGAATGCCGGGTGGTTAGTGAGAGTGTTTCCATAATCTGTTCCTTTTTTTTTGCAGTTAACTTGATACTGCAAAGATTGCCGGTTCAGCCGGAACTCTCAGAACCCGAATCAAACAGAAACGGACCACTTTCAAAGAGTCGGTTACCGCCTGGTTTGGGAACGGTATTCGCCGGGAGAAAGCCGGGTCTGATTCTTGAAAAACCGGCTGAAATGGGTGGGTTCGCTGAATCCCAGCCGGAAGGCAATTTCCTTCGTCGTCAGAGCGGTGTTGAGCAGCAGGGATTTCGCAACGGAAACCGTGCGTTTGGCAATCCAGTCGGAAACCGGACGTCCGGTTTTACTCTTGATCACGGCGTTCAGGTAATTCGGGTGAATATTCAGCTGATCGGCAATCTGACGGACCTGGAGGATACCGGCCGGACTTTCCGACTGCAGAATGGTTCTGAATTCGGATTCGAGAATTTTTTTGAAGGACTGCACAATCCGCGAGGTGGTGTTTCCTTCGGCGATCGGGTTGTAGTTCTGCCAGAACAGGGCTTTCATTTTATACAGCAGAACCAGAATGAGACTGCCCAGAATGTTCTGCTGATAAGCCGATGGTTTTTCTGCTTCTGCTTCAATCTGTGTGTATAACCGTTCAAATTCGGCGAAATCAGGCTTTTTCAGCGTGGCGGGTGGAGCCATTTCGGCCAGCAGAAACGGGAATTCATGAAAGATGTTCGGATGGACATATTCCGTGAGGAAAAATTCTGAGAGTACAATGATCAGGGCCTGTTCCGATTCATCCAGATTGTATCGCTTCACATGTCCCGGATTGGTGAAATAAAAGCTTTCCGGACCAAAGGGAAACTGATGATCATCGAGAAAGTAGGTCCCGGATCCGTCTTTGGTAAGAATGAATGAAAAATAGTCGGCCCGCAAATGAGGGGATTGAAAGGGAATGACCGGATGAATGGCCGGGATGGACAGAATGGTAAAATCAATTTCCCCGCTGACCGGCAGACCAAGGGTGTGGTACAGGTCGGCGATGGAATGGTGAACAGTAATCTTCATAGCTGATCGGATTATTTGAGTGTTTCCCCTGTGATCAGAACTTAATGGTACCGTCCTCACAGGTCATCCAAAAATACAGGAGACAGGAGTCAGGCCCTTCGACTTTGCTCAGGGACCGGGAGCCAGAAGGGAAAACAGAATTCAGAATACGGAATTCGGAATATAGAATACAGAATACAGAATACAGAATACAGAATACAGAATACAGAATACAGAATACAGAAGAACCATTGGTGATTGGGTTGGTGTGGGGCGCGATAATTTCTATCAACCCAGAAATCGCCCGGACCGTGGACATCGGCAACACCTGTACGAGGACATGGGTTACACTTTTTCTGGCTGAAAAGGCCTGGTTGGTGCTTGCCGGCCATTTTCAACAACCGCCTCCCCGATTTTTCCCTCTCCGCCGGAGAGGGTAAGGGAGAGGGTTTATTTAGTCCATTTTACAAGGATGTCCACCGACTTATCAGATAGATAACTCTTCCTTTTCAGCAGTGTTTGAAGCAACCTGCTTCGCCACTCACCCGTTAACCGGAGTTGAGATCCTGAAAGAATTGTACCATTTATCCACCGGTCCCCGAGAGCCGAATCCATTGGTTAATCTCCTGGACAACTCGAGGCAACAAGGATGTTATCTGGGCACCTCATTAATACTACTTAATATTACAACGGTAAATTGAATTGATCATCAGAATTTTCAGAATATGTTCAACTCTCAATCACTCAATCTCCCAATATCGCCTTTTGCAACAACATCTGACTATTTACAAAAAACGGGGTGTCTGTTTTTCCTAAAACACCAGATGGTAGGGTTGTAATCTCGGATAGATTATCAATGGGGACCAATACCGTTTTTGCACCATTTTCAGAAAGTAAACTAACCTTATCAGCTAAATTTAAAGATCGCTCAATGGCGCCACCAATGGATATGTTACCCAGAACAGCAAGACCGGACTTCAGATTTTTTTTGTAGATGGCTGAAATTATACCAACATAAACCGCACACCCGATTCCGCCGGAAATGTGTGCACCCATCAGATTACTGATTTGAATATTCAGGTCAAAACTATCCAGAGAATGTTGCTCATTCAGAATACTTTTTTCATTGGCTCTGAGATAATTGTAGGTATTAATTATCGCTTCTCTTACTTCCCGATTGTTAGTGCCCGTCACAATCAGTTTGCCACTTCCTTTTAGGGCAACAACTTCAATTTTAATTAACGAAATATTCTCGCCGTCACTGGTTGCTGTATAGCAAATACCGGGTTGAAGTGGATTATTCTCGATGATTGAGGACCCTTTTTCCTCGGGTAGCCCAATGAAAATTTCTTCCTGTGTTTCCTTATCAATGTATGAAAAATTGGTGTCCCAAAACTCCATTCCACCTATACGTTTTAATTGTTCCTTAACCCGTCTTCTCATTTCCAATGCAATAACCAAATATTCCCTTATGTCCTCTTTGGAATATTGTCCATCCGGGTGTAACAACTTGATAAATCCAGAAACAATTCGTCGGACAGACTTTGAATCACGTTGCTTCAGGTGAGAACCAAGTGCGAAGTATTTATCAATAGAATCGTAATAAGTGATTTTCCGTTGAGACTTAAGAACCTCTGAAAAGAAGTCTGTACTGAAACCAAAATGGTTTGTGAAATTTTTTGGACTGAACTTAGTAATCTCCCATCCGGGAAGGAATAAATTTATACGATCCAGAAATGCTGTATCATAGTTCACTTCATCAGATAGTGGACTGAATAAATGAGAAGTTTGAAGAACAGTTTCGACCGGTTGATTAATATTTCCGTTTAAAATAATCGATGCTGAGCCAGACATTTCCCCTCCTTTTACCCTCGAAAAGGAACCGGATTCCATGTACATTTTCATCAGTGTAATGGCTTCACGGTCTGGAAATAATTTATCGGTACTTTCGTCAAAGCAAATGGCATCCATTAAACCAACGGCCCCGATTCTGCCGGTGGTATTGTTTACAAACAATTGGGCCACCGTCCCTTGCCCGCCAGATACAACCAATGCGTACGGTGTCGTTTCCAAATAAATATAGGATTTCCCGGAAGCCCTTGGACCGAGTTCCACCATATTAAAATTAGCTTCCACCAGTGGAACTAACCGGCACAACAGCAAACTCAATTTACGCTCATCCAACCCTTCACTGAAAGGTTCATAGCCGGCACTCCGTAACAATAAAGTCTTCCATTCAGCTTTACTGAACTCTTTGCGCTTGTCTGCAATGCGTGTCGTATCGAAACTTGATAACTGAATCGGTTTTATATCCCTGACCACGAAAGGATAAACTGTCGAACCGATTGTGATCATTGGATCGTATTCCATTTCAATGATGGCCCAAATCCCGCCAAGCATTAGTTTTTCATGGTTACGGACCAACTCGTCACCAATATTTGCCTTTTTGATGTTCGAGTTGCTGATATTGGCCCAATACCGGTCTCTTTGTGAATCGAGCTCAACTGAAATTTTATCAATAATCTTGTATCTGCCTTTTTGCCGGAGTTTGGACTGAATGAGTGTACTTTCTTCCGGATTGATATAATGATCACGTAGAATTTTCTTTACATTCTCAATTCCCTCCTTCAGTTTCTCTTCATTATCGGTGCTGCAGGTGTTGGCCAGAAGGTATTCAAGTACAAAGGCTGGAACATTGGCACCACCTTTAACAATGCCTACCAGATCCTTCTTTACTACAAAACCTCTGAAATGGTCTAATGCTTTTTTATCTAAGTCATCTAAAATGATCATAATGATTCCATTTAATTTACAATCCACCCAAATCGCGCAGGGTGGATTTTTTTATTGTTACTGTGTCAAGTTGCTCCTGAGTGGTTGCATCCAACAATATGGCATGTACAAGTGAATGGCCACTGAATGAGAACTCTTTGGTTATCTTTGATTTTGCTTCAATGGAAATAATATCACTGCTTTGAATTTCTTTGGAACCTGCAAATAATTTTATCTGAAGTTTTCTGACCGAACTGAAAAGATCTGATTCTGAACCAGTGGCTTCCAGCCGGATTTCGAACAATTCACCGGTCGATTGCTGCAGATCCGATTTGTTGGTGATTCTAACAGCAAGTTGGGATGAAGGAGGAACTGTTTTTGAGAATTTGAATTTTGGAATAATAATTTCCTGTGGTGTAAATCCGCCGTGAGAAAACCCGTATGCACCTTTTGACCGGAAGGGACGGTGGTTCCTGGCCGCATAAACATAATTGAATTCTGCATATCTGCTCTCGAATGCCAGCCAGTCACCCGACGGTAGCTTGTCTACCGTTCTGATAAACCGCTCATGAACTTCTTTACCGGGGCCAGGAAGTGGGTCGATTTTATCAGCTTCCTCCAGCAGCCCGGTTAGAACAAAACCATGATCAGTGACCAGATAAACATCCTGGTAACCCAGATTCAGCAGTAATTTAATTTTTTCGATCAGAACGGTTTCAAATTCCGAGAATACTTTGATTGCACCCAGTTGTAATTTTTCTCCGACACTGTCAATGTCTTTATAGCTGAGAACCAGAAAATCTGCAGTAAGCCCATAATTGACCTTGTCAAGTGACAAATAAACAATTGGTTTGCCGGTTAGTTCGGTAAGACCTTTTTCCCGATCCCGATGGATCGGTAATACCTGATTGTCCCCAACGTATAAGGCACTCATGTTGTGTTCGGTTTCTGACGGCATCCCTGCCATCATGATCTGCCTGTCAACCCGGAAGTGTTTCTGTAAGTCGGCCGCAACAAATTCGGCCATCTCATACCGTACACCATCCCCAACAATTACAGCCGTTTTCTGGGTGACCTTCGAGAAAAGTTCTGGCAAATATCCCTGCTGGTCAGATTGGTATTCAGAGGCGAACTCGTACCAGGTCTGTAGTAAGATGGAGTTTAACCCTTCATAGTACTCCTGCATGGGACGAATAATGGTTTCGTCGCTGAGGAAAACCTCGTACAGATTCCGGATTGCCCGGTCAACTTTTGAAAAAGTCGTTGTGTAATAGTCAACCACAGCCGGCAGGTTTTTGCAGTTACTGAGGGGCTGCACATCTGTTTGAAACAATACCAGAACGTCCTTCCACCATGCAGGTACAAATGGTCTGGCTTTTGACTGATTGATTCGCTGGTGAAGAATCTGCAGCTTTTCATTTACAAACGACTTGTCGCGGATATTCTCCGTAATTTTAACAAGTGCCAACCGGTCCAGTTGCGGAAAACAGTGATCGGGGTGAGCAATCCATGGATTGCAATCCTGATTGAATTGGTACTGTTGAATGTATGGTTCCAATGAGGGCCGGTAAGTTGTGCTATCGGCCCATTTGTGGTATAAAGCCAACAGGGAATCTGAAATATCATTATTTGCCAACCCATCCAGCAACCGTTTTACCACCTCATCAGCCAGTGTTTTGGCGGGCTTGCTGACATACGGATACCCGGTTAACCCGTGCAGTTTTTCTTCGAACAACCGCCTGACATCGGCATCCTTTGTTTCCATATAGGTTTCGGGATTGTGGAGAAATGGCAGTAATTCTTCTTCCAGATTGATGACTTCTTCCAGGTTCTGCACAATCTTTTTCCACCAGACCAGTTCTTTGCCGATCCCCAGTTTTGCCACAGTCAGCAGCATCGGGTTATCTAACTGCACCTGAAGCCCGGTTCCGGCAAAGAGTTTCTTTTTCAGCCAGTCCTGCGGATGGCTCAGGTCAAGACAGCCATGGGTGAAACAATAGTCGAAGAGAAAACTGAGTTTTTCCTGCGGACGGGTTACATAAAATGCCAGCGGGGTATTCTGATGCCGTGTTTCTGCATCGTGACGAAGAAAAAGTTCTTCCCTTTCCTGCTGCCATGGTTGTGTAAGGGTGGCGTCGGTAGAAAGAACCACGATCTGAAGACTTTCCAGAACCGGAAGAATAAAACTGCACTTGCCTGCCGGATCCAGAATGACTAACCGGTTTCGGTGCCGGATCAGCCGGAGAATATCCTGTTTAAGCCATTGTTCTGTCATAGGTTCAATTAGGAATTACGAATTATCAATTACGGATTACGAAACGATAGTTCTGCGAAACGAATTACAAATTAAGAGATTTCAGAAATTCAAGAAGCGATTTCCCCTTCGCTGTCAAATAATATTGCTGTTTTGAACTTTGGGTTTTATCAGGAATTGTCATTTCCAAAAGATCTGATTCCAGCAAGGGGTTAATGTATTTTGCCCTGAACTTCGTCCTGTTTTTCCATTCCAATAATTCCATGAGTTCTTTCATCGATCTTGCTGTTTCTGCAAAAGCCAATAATCTTTCAACCTGGCGCCAACCTGGTGCAGACTTAGTACCGGCTTGATCCCAACCTGGTCCCAGCTTGGTCCCAACCTGGTCCCAACTTAGTCCCAACTTAGTCCCAAGTTCCTTTCCAACCGCATCACGATCAATCACTTCGGACACAACTGGCTGGACGTTCTTTTTGATGAACTGAACCTGAAACTGCAGCCCTCTTTCAAACCATTTAAATTCAATTTCAGGATAGGCTTTAAGCTCATTGGAAATAATTTTTAAGCCATTACCCCATTGATCAATAATACCAAGGCGTTTAAATATGGGAGCAATAACCTTATTGCGGATATCGCTTTGGCGGGCCTCCATTTCCTGAAAATCAATGGAAGGTGGCAAGGTGCCCGGGCTGGTTATCTCGACCATATCATCGTAAATAGCGACTTTTATATCTTTGCCGGTCAGACTGTAATCACGGTGAACAACCGCATTCCGAAGTGCCTCCCGGATGGCATCCATGGGATATTCCCAGCGAACTTTGGTATATACACCTTCAATTACCGACGCCTGATCGACATGCCGTTGAATAAATTTCAGTGCTTCAGCGGGTTGTTCGCCTATTTGCTCTGTGATCGTTTTATCGTCAATCTTGGTATCGGTACTGGTGCCTTTGAAACGGGCACATTCAATTTTGGAGTAAGGAAATAAGTCTTTCCGGCTTTCGTAACCTGAAAAAAGTGCCATGGCATTGGCCGGCAGCAAATGTCCCTGATGTTCTTTTACCAAAGCTAACTTATTCAGGGCAGCATCATCTAGCACTTCACCGGTTAATGATTTAAACTGTTGCCGGAAGGACTCAATATCAAAATCTGCCGGATTTTTACCATAAACAGGTTCGCTGTCAAAAGAAACATTTCGTTTTCTCCGCTGCAGTTCGGCGATAATCGATTCATCTGCAAGCCTGTTGGTTGAACCAATGCGGATAAAAGTGCCTTCTTTTAATCCCTTTGACTTAAGATGGTACGGAAAGTCACTACCCCGGTGAATCTGGATGCGAATAAAATGAAAGCCATTCTCTGAGTGAAAACTGATTTCAGGAACAATAACCGGACTGCAGTGATCGTGAATGACAGAGGCAATCTGTTCTTCTATCTTAAACAACTCTGATTCCGGAATGCCCACCAATTCCCGCGGATTGTTTCGAACGCCGATAAACAAATCTCCGCCGGCATCGTTGGCAAACGCCACGATGGTTTTGGCGAGATCGGATACTGCAGGTAGTTCCTGCTTAAACTCCAATCTGCGACCTTCCGGGCGTTGTATGATTTCGCTAATCTTCATTTAAATTCCGCACTTGATAACCCGCGTAATTCATAATTCGTAATTGATAATTGACCATCTTCTCACCAATCTGCTTTCAGATATTTTTCAAGCTGCGAGTTTTTGCCGGCAGACTTCAGGACTTCTGCTCTCAGCAGTCCTTTTTTCTGTAACGGGGCGATGTTTTTACCCACGCCATCATCCAATTTGGGATCGTAACCTTCGGCTATGAGTTCATCAAGCTTTTGGGCAAACCGGTCTATCTCCTGAAGTTGCAGTCTGATGGTTTCTTTTTCTGATTGAGCCTGAGCTGTTAAACTGTCTCCCAGATGCTGAAGCCTGAACTGAAGACTTTCGGTGCGTTTGCTCAGATAACTGCTTTTCAGTTTGTATAAACTATCCCGGTTCCATTTGTAAATAATGATGTAGACCTCGAACCCCTGATGCTCACCGCTGCTGAGATGCCAGATGAACGGCGTCTTGGGCAGGTGTCGAAAAATATTGAGAAGATTACACAAATCTTCGAAGAAAAACTGCTCAATATACTCACCAACCGGACGGCCAAGCAGACCGTCTATCTGCATAATCTGGGCGGAGGTGAACCCGTTTTCGTAACAATACGCCTCAAACCGGTCGTAAAGCCGGGGTTCACCGGGAAGACCGACCAATGGTACCATGCCATCTTCATCTGCCATAAGAATGCTGCGGAAGGCATCTGCCAGAAACTCAAGTGCAATTTCTGCTGCACGGGCCTGAGGCAACACCCGGCTTTCTTTAAACCAGGACCAGACGTTGACGGGATTCACCTGATGACGGATGCAGAATTCTTCGAGATCATTGTTGCTCTGGTACAAAGCACCAAACTCTGAAACAATCTGCCGTTTTTTTTCTTCGTCAAACTCAATAACCGGCAGCTTCTTTACATGTTCAAGTACGATTGGGTTCAGTTTGATTTCGCCATTCGTCATTTCCCTTTCGTAATTCGTACTTGCTTCCTTCGTAATTCCCAATTGACCCACCGGTTTTCCCATTTTGGTCTCGACCTGCAACCGGTCTTCTTCACTCAGCTCATAGACTTTGAAAATGAGTTCATTGATGACGGCTTCATTTAACAGAACCTGGGTTAACCGGGCATTCTCAAAATTGAGGAACGAAAGTAACCGGTCTCTCAGAGAAGCCTCTGAAAAAGCAGATAATGGGTTTTGCTGGTAATTGGTTTCTATAATACGGTAAGAGTTGAGTTGCTTTTTGATTTCAACATTCTCACCTGCCAGGGCAGCAATGTTGTCTTCTAGAAGTTGGGGTGGTTTGATAAATGGAATTCGTTTAACATCTCCTGTTTGGGTTTCAACGGTAGCATTTAGACATGAAATAATATAAGTTGCAAGCTTGGAATTTAGTAATGCACAGGAATATAATATGTTACCTTCATCTGAAACTGGAAAAACGCAAGAACCTTTGATATCGAATATTTGATTGGGTGGTAAAACTCTATAAGATACACCCTTTGATGATGTGGCAGAATAAGTAACACCAGGCTTGAAATAGAAGTTCTTGTTTGTTCTTGACGCCAATTCAATTCCATTATTACTATAATTTACAATAAGCCAATTGTTGCCATACCATTTATTGTATTCACCACCTTTTTGATATGGTATCCATTTTTTCTTATCAATGGAATAATTTTCAGAAATATCACTCTTTATAACTTCCCAATGAAAGCGTAAATATTTGTCATTATTACCTGTCATCAAACCAACAGTAGGTTTAAAATTTGCATCAATACTCTCCCCCCTAAACTTCTCCCGAAACCCATCACTGATCCAGTAAATAAACGGCCAGCCTTCGATGATTTTGAGTTTTTCTTGGTTTAATTTGAAATTATGTTTGTTGTGGTGAGAATTGAGGTAGTCAATATAAGCCTCTTCAAAAATACTCCTTTTTACTTTTAATCCCTTATAATCCTGTAAATTCATGAAAAATGACTCATGATTTTTTGTTGGTACTTTTTTTATTACATAAGCACAAACATCAACATCAACTTTTGAAGTGAATACCCCACCCAAGCCAAATTCAACAAACAAATCAATGGTTGTCTTTTCAAGTAAGAATCTTCTTACGTCTTCAAAGCTTGAGATGTACATAAAAGTTAACGGATGAATCAACGCCATTTTACCCTGTTCGTTAGTTAACTCATAGCACCTTTTTATAAACGTAGCATAAAGATTTGTGTTAAACTTGTAAGGCTGGCGGTAGTTGGTTTCAACAAAATTTTTGAGATCCGGTCCGAAGTCTGAACTGTCGGTATAAGGCGGGTTGGCAACCGCCACATCGTATTTCTGGGTCAGGAGCTGCAGGAAGGTGATGGCATCCTGGGTTTTGGTGTTCAGAAAAGATTGTCCCTGTTTGGCGGTGTTTTGTACCACGGCCTTTTGCAGGTTGGCAAAAAAGTTTTCTCTGAATCCATCATAACTGGCCAGGGTCTGTTCATCGAAAAACCCGATCTGAAACTGCCCGAATTGCTGTACAAGTCCGTGCAGGCGGATGCTGAACTTTTCTTCCAGCCTGATCAGCGCACCAAATTTATACGCCTGCTGCAGATCGGTCCAGAGATCGGTAACAATCCGTTCAAGTTCGGGGCTCAGGGGTTTGTCGCCTTCAAACAGATGTTTAACGGCGGCATATTCCGGCAGATAGAAATCGGAGCTTACCACATTAAAGTGTTCAATTCTGGCAGACCGCTTCTTCCGCTTTGCCTTGATGTACAATCCCAGCTGCGCCAATTGAATGGCCCGGTCATCCAGATCAATGCCGTGCAGGTTATGGGTAATGATGAGTTCAGGCAGGTTACGTTCATCATAGTCGGCACCGTAGTTTTCAATCTGGTCGGTGTACAGGTCATAAAAAAGATCAAAACCATACAGTAAAAAATTACCGCTGCCCGTGGCAGGGTCAATCAGCTTTATTTCCGTTAGCGGTTTGGGTTCCCGGGTTCTGGTTTTTGATAAATTCGCAATTTTGTAGTGGTTTCTGATCTCACTGTCAGGATACATTTCCAGGTAGAGTTTTCCCAGACTGTTATCCACTAAAAACTTAACCACCCATCGGGGTGTATAAACCTGACTTTGAATACTGACTTTATTGTATTCGGTTTTATCGCCGCTTTCTTTGTGGGCAGCTTTTTTGGTGTTGTTGTAGCTTTCGTAAAGCCAACCGAGCACGTCATCACTCTGCCAGATTGCCTCTTCTACCTGCGCATCACCCTCAATCTGATTAAATGCACTGATAATGCCGTTAAGCTCAATGGCCGTTGGCAATAAATGGTAAGGGTACTGAGGACTGAACAGGGGAATGTCACCGGCCAATGCAGACAACTGATCCTCAAGAAACCCGACCAGACCTTCCGCTTCCAGGTTCCGCCCATCCGGATTTTGTTCGAGCCAATGCCGGTGAGCAAATGATCGGTCTCCGTGCTGGCTTCTGCGGGTCACAATTTCCGGGTGGAGCGTATGAGCTTCCATCACCTTCAGCGCAGAAAGGCGGTTAAACAGGGTAAAAGTAAATTCTTCGACCAGTTTTTCGTAAGCTTCTGCTGCCGAACGGGTTTCTGCGATCCATACTTCACGGATGGCTTCAATCCGCTTTCTTTCTGCATGGTAATCGGCATGGATTGTCTCTACCGGCTGCAAGGTTTTTGCAGTAATGCCCATCCGGCCCAACCGGTTGCGGAAGGCAGTATCAATAAGCTGGCGGATATGTTCAACGTGATCGGCTAATTTCATTTTAATTCAATTTCGAATGACGGTTATTAAGTTTAGATCGCATGGTCTTATTAATTGCTCCAATTGATGTACCAGATCTGAGCAGTTGTTTTTAAATTACATACTCTTTTTTCTCTTCCATTAAAAGACGGCAAACAGTCACCACTTTTATGGGGAACGAATAACTTTTTTGCTGTATGATGTTCTCTTGTTTCAATCGTAATTGTTCAGTTGATCTCGATGTCATCATTGTCTGCAGCGCCCGCCAGTTTTTGCAGCTCCTGCTGCAGCCAGACTTTGTATTCACTTACTTTGACCTTTTTGCCGGGCAACGTTGCAGAATAGGTTTTTCTTGTCGCTGCTGCAGTTGCACCGGGTGCCGGTTTTGGCGGTTCTGTACGAATCAGTCCTGATCTGATGATTTCCAGATCAGTTTTATAACTGTTATACAGTTGAATAAAAGAAAGCATTTCAGAATAGGTGAACCGGGTTTTCTTATCCTTTACATCATAGTCAATTTCCACAGAGGCAGCGGTACGGTGGACCGCATATTGTAAAATGTTTTTTGCTTTTTCATACGCAGTGTCATTCAGACCAGATGGCAATGAAGCCATTTCTTTCAGCAGGTCATCGGCATTTTTCTGAAGTGTGGTGTATCTGGCTGCCATCTCGGTAGCCGCAGCCTGCATCAGGGCAAAATAGGAATCCTTTATTTTCTGCACCGTTTTCTGAAGTTCAGCAAAATTCTTTACCACTTCACCCTTGTACAAACTGTTAAAAGTGGTAACCAGTGCGGTTATGGACTCATCCGATTTTGCTGCCTTGGCCAATTCATCCATCACACCATCTGCAAAGACTTTCCACAGTCTGATTTTTTCCAGGTTGTTTCGGATGAATTTTTCTGTCCGGGCGATCTCAATAACATAATCGGCATACGATGCCTTATTGGACAAAAAGTTTTCTGCCTTGTCGATGTAGTTGGCTTCGCTGACAGCACCGGTAAAGGCGGCCAAACGATCTTTAATGGTTTCCAGGTTGCTGAAAAGAGTATCAAAATCCCTGTTCTGCCGCTTCATATCCTCAACTTTATCGCAGAACCGTTTGGCCAATTCCCGCACAGCAATTACCAGATCAAAATCGTTGATATTCCAGTCAATTTTTTTGCCTGTATGGATTTCATACTCCAGTTCCTGAAGCGTGGTGACCATTACATTTTTCTGAGCCGCAGACAAAGATCTGGCAACCGCTTTAAAGCTTGCCTTTCTGAATTCCCGTGAATTACTGAAAATGACGGCAACGCCATCATCTTTCCAACTGAATTTATCCGATCCGTTGTAACGAGCCATGATTTTGTTACCGCGCATCAGGGCCGCCAGCGTGGTTATTACGGTTCCGAAGCTGAAGCCGGTCGGGGGCTGTTCAAATTCCCTTTCCAGGGTAGCCCCATCGACAAAGGTGTTTCTGATTTTGAAGAGGATAAGTTCGGCTGGCTTAAGAGTCTCTCCGACAAAGGTTCCCTGCGCATCAAAAAACTGAAAGTCGGCACCAAGTCCGGTAAAAAAGGTATGAAGCCGTTGGTTGTTACCTTCCTTAATAATCCGTTCGGCAATGGCATCGGTTAATTGAGCGGTCAGCCGTTGACTGTACACATTCTGAATGATTTGTCGCTGCAAACCGGAAATGGTTGCCTGCCAATTGTTCTTGTCCAATTGGGCCGTGTTGTACAAATAAACAGAAGTGCCTTCCATTAAAGAAAGTTCAACCAGTTCCTTCAGCCTGTTTTCTTTAACTGAGCGTTCGGCCTGAAAGGCACGGATAATGATACCTTCATCAGAATTTGGGTTGGAGTATTTCTCTTCCAGGTATCTAATCCGTTCCACCTCATCCAGTAACCGGTCAATCTCCCTGAAATGACGGTTATCCGGAGCCAGCCAGATAACATCCTTATCATTTTGAAACTGAGTTTTTAATTGTTCAATATCCGAACTGCGGTCGTCACTGAAACCGTAAAGACTTTTGACCTTCAGTTTTAATTGCTTTAATGCCGGCGAGGTCAGTTCATCATCGTTTTCGGACGTGATATAGAAATCAAAAGTCGCAGAGTTTTCGTTAATTCTGCTGACTGTTTTTATGAAACCGGTATTTTTAAAAGCAGAGATAATCTGCTGCTTCTTTTTAAAAATCTGAACCGGAAATTGATTCA
This sequence comes from Bacteroidota bacterium, assembly GCA_013360915.1. Classification (NCBI taxonomy): domain Bacteria; kingdom Pseudomonadati; phylum Bacteroidota; species Bacteroidota bacterium. The sequence goes on along the minus strand of JABWAT010000016.1, from coordinate 48,997 downwards.
TTTCATCAAGCAGTCGCTGCTCGATGTCTGTGGTAATCCGGAAGGTTCCGTTTGAGTGAAGCAAAATTTTATGCTCCACCAGCATATCCAGCGCTTTTGTAATCAATCCTTGTGCGGAATGAAACTCATCGGGTGTCTTGATATAGGCTTTAACAATGTTACTCAAGGTAGCCGGTGCAACTTCTGCTTCTGTGAGAAAATGGATCGTTTCAAGCAAACGACGGCCTGAAATATCACTCTTTTCCTGACGCAGGATGGATTCCGCATTCGAAAACCGGTTTACCAACCGAACTGGTGGCTGGGGCTGAGCCTCTTTGGCGATCTGCCAACCGGTAGCAATATGGAAAAGGTTTTCACTCTGAATTTCATGTTTCAGAATGTCATAGGTAGTAATGATCATCCCCCTTGCAGCCACTTTGGTTGAGGCATATCCCTGTCTTCCGAATAGAAAATTCTGTAACAGGCCAAACTGGTTCTGGTAGAAGGGGTAGTAGGTAACATAGGACTGTTCGCTTTCCGTTTTTCCGGCTCCGGTCAGTCCGCTGTGATCTGCAATTTTACCGGCATGTTGCTGGTAATGTGTTTTCAGTTTTGTAACCGCATCATCCTTTTTTTTCAACAGTCGGCTTCTGATTATCACATCGACTTCAGTCGCTTCCAGATGAATTTTCGTTTTAAAGCGATCGGTCACCTTGGTGAGCTGGGCTTTGCTGATGTTTGAATTGTTAATGACATCATCCAGCTTTTCCTGAGCGATGGCAATGGTCCAGACTCTGCCGCCCAATGAGGAGAGCGATTCACTGAGGCCTTCCAAATCCAGCAGAGTAAATTTTTTCTGGTTGATGGCCTCACTGGCTTCATCGAACAGGAACACCACCTTTTCGTCCCTGACCGCTTTAAAATAGGTATTTAATTCTTCCCGCAATCTGGAAGCACTGAACTCATCTATTTCTCTGCGGATGGTGGTAAGTATTGTTTGATAGTCGGATTCAGAATTACCCAAACCCAGGTAAATTTCTTTAATAGTGCCAATGTAAACGATACGGTTGCTTTTCAGGTTATTCCAGGATTTACCCAATTTATCCTGGAGAAAATCTTCCACATTGCCATAGGTGGCATTACACATCAATGAAAACAACAAAAAGCCGTGTTCATTCTCTGGTAAATCTAGTGATTTCAGAAAATTGCGGAACAGGGCGTACGAAAAACCTTTCGATGTATCCTGTTTTGCAATGTCCATAAAAACAAGTCGTGAGTTGATACTGTTTAGTTTTGAAATAGCATTTTTCACCAATGCTTCATCTTCAATGCCGGTAAACCGTTGTAAAATCCGTTCCCGGGCAGGGGTTCCATTGATGAGCCGGTTGCTCATCATGTACCCGAGTAATTTACCAAAGTAGGACTTTCCTGATCCGTAAAAACCAGATAACCATACGCCGGTTTCAGTGATATTTGAAGTATAAACAGAAACAAAGTCTCCATACTCCTTGGCCAATCCATCTGTAATAATATAGTTCTCAATCTCGGATTGAATGGCACCTTCAGAGGTATCCTCCAGGTCAATCACGTTTTTAATGTCTTCACTCAGATCGATGGTTAAGATGTCTTTTATAAGCATGGTTGATGTTTCGCAATTATTGAATAATCATACAACGGTATTTTGATGCAGGATGTTTACCAAGGAATAAAATTCTGTCAGGTTCAATCGTGGCCGGATACAGAATAACCAACGGCAAACCAGCTTTCATGACCACGTCATGTTCCATGATATGGATATTGTGGATTCCGGTTCCAAACAGAGCACCTGTGTTGATTAAAACGGGAACTTTATCATTCCGAAACGTTTCCCTGATCGTTTCCATAATAATCCTATACAGGTCGTTTGATTCTTCTCGATCCGGGGCTCTGAAAATCTGATGGGTCGCCGATTGCAACAACTCATATAATTGTTTCAATTCATCTTTTTGATTACTTACAAAATGAATAAGACAGTCGTTCAGGTCGATCAGCGAATAATCCTCCGTTGGCAATAACTTTCCAAGGTGGTCAATGAATTCTTTTTCCTTCATCGGTTCACATATCAGGAGAATGGAATTTCCTCCATTGGCATTCAGCCTGACCTCAGATCTTCTGTCAGACTCAACCAGGCGCTTGATCTCTGAAATGAGTTGTTCGGGGTTATTTAATGGCATGGTAAATCCGACTATAGTCTAAAAGTAAGTTTACAGATAAGCTATTGCCAGTATAGGTAAAGCTATAGTAAGGAGCGTACTTTTTTTTCATCAGTCTGTCCAGAAATACACCTCTCTCAGACAACGCATATTCCAACCAGGAACTCTCCAGCAAATTAGACCGTTTTTCTACCGCCTTGATCCAATAAATAAACAGGATAAAGACCCGGTCGGTATAATACGGATGAAGGATTTCCTTGAGATAAGTCGGGGTGACAAGCGAAAAGTGTTTAAGAAGAGCGAGGTACTTTCTGGCAACAACATCAATCGTTTCAAGACTCCATCCCTTTAACTGGGGTTCCTTTTCTTTCAGTTCAAGAATACACGCCTTCACGTCCTCTTTCCGGATCATAAGTTTTCCCGAATAAAAAAAAGGAAAAAACACTTCCTGATTTAAATACCAGAACAGTTCATTGTTTCTGGAGGTGTTCCAGAAAAGCATGAGCATGCAATCTGGTGAAATTCCTTCCTCTGCAAGGATAGTTGTGTAAAGATTTTTAAGGTCGGGTGATTCAAAGTGCAACAATGTTTTTCTGATAGCCCGTTCAAATCGCTGAACCGATTTCTGGGTTCTGATTCCAGAGTAAATACCCGTTGGCTCCTGCATCTGATCGAATTGATTAACCTTGGGAATGAATTTATTTATCAGTCCCCAGTTGGTTAATCCGCCAAGTATGTTAATGTCTGTATTGATTTTCATTCAAGCTATCTGAAGGAGAGTCGTAATATTTGACTGGTTTGTTATTAAAAATTACAAATATCCTTCAAGGTACCAATTCCGCCTGAATGGTACAAGAGACAGAAGCATCTGCATTAGGGGTGTTGTTCTGCTTGGCTGAATGAGAGGAAGTTCGGGTGAAAAAAAGGTGGGCCTGGGGTGGGCTCCGGGTTTCTTCAGGGTACAGACATTTTGTGCGGTTACCCCGGACCCTTCGAGCGGACCCTGATTTCCCGAAGGGCAGGATCCGGGTTTTTTTGTCCGGACATTTCGAGAACCTCAATGTCCGGGGATAAGCAGGGTCCGGACATTTCGAGAACCTCAATGTCCGGATTGTATTTTACCGGTTCACGGGAAGGAAGTTCATCATCCAGCTCATCATGCCGCCCGAGACGTTGTAAATCGTGGGCCAGCCTTGCTGGTGAAGGAATCCGGCGACGCGGGCACTGCGGCCACCCGAGGCACAGATGATTGCCACGCGCTTGTTCTTCGGGATTTCGCCCAGACGGGTTTCGAGCTGGCTCATGGGAATGTTCACCGCTTTGGGAGCCATGCCGTTGGCGGTTTCAAAAGGTTCACGCACATCAATCAGCACCCAGGAGGCATCCGATTCCATCTTGTCGTTCAGATCGGCAGGAAGAATGTTAAACACGCCCTTTTCGGGTTCCGGAGCCGGTCCGCCCGCTGCCCCGCATTGAATCTTCGAGACGCCTCCCATGTCATCCAGTTTCAGCGGCGGGAAAAACTGACTGGTGAAGTCGGTGAATTCGGCGGCCGTCTGCGGTTTAAAGAACGGATTCACTGCCAGTTCATCCTTCAGAAAACGGCTGGTGTGATGGTCGTAATCATGTCCGGGGCAGAGGATGGTGTCGTCACCGGCCAGCGGGGCAATGACCTTGTGCAGCGAATTGAACATGGCTGCTGCATTTCCGCCGGGCAGATCGAGCCGACCGGTCTGTCCGATCATGAGGGAATCGCCGGTGAAGAGGTAGTGGCCGGCTTTCAGAGAAAGAGAATTGAGTGTGTGACCCGGGGTTTCGTAAAATGTGATGGTGACCGATCCGACCTGCAGGGTATCACCGGTGCCCACATACCGATCCACCTGAATGGTGGAATTGTAGGACAGAATGTCTTCAATCCCGAATTTCTTTCCCAGATCGGCATCGAACTTCCGCTGGTCGCCGGTGGCTTTGCTCATGATGACGGCCGACCCCAGTTTTTCACGGAGGATGCCTGCGCCGGTGTAATGATCGGCGTGACTGTGGGTATCAATCACGGCTGTGACCTTCAGCTTATCGCGGTGTACAATGGCCACCAGGTCATTTACCTTCTCGCGGATCGGGTCGATGATTACGGCTTCGCCTGTGGCTTCATCCGCCAGCAGATAGGCCAGATTTCCTTCATCGGCAAATTGTCTCAGTAACATGGAAACTCCTTTTTTTTGCCTGATTAGATGGCCGGTCACCGGTCGGGTGTCACGGAGCCTGCACAGGTAAAGATCGAAGATACCGGTCCATTCTACATTTCATGTACAGAATTGACCGCCGGGTTTGTTATTTTCGCTGGTTGTTCCGTTAATCTGGACCTCTATGCTGAATCTTCTGCTGGCGGCCGGTTTTCTGATGGTGCTCATGGCACTCACCTATCTGAAGGAGAAAATCGGAAAAGACCGGCTTTTTCATACCAACCTCGACTACATCCTGCTCGGATTCCTGCTGGCCCTGTTTCTGCATGCCGCACCCGATACACTGCCCGATATCCATGCCGATAACTGGGTGTCGGTGGTGACGCTGCTGTACGGGATCATTTTCGGCAGCCGGTTCAACTTCCGCAATTTTCTGGATAAGAATTCGGATGAATGGAAAATGGTGTATTTCCCGTTCATTCTCGGTGGTTTGCTGCTGGCGGGCGGCTGGCTGATTTTATGGAAGGTGTACGGAGAGGTTCCGCATGCCTGGCTGGCCGTCCTGATCACGCTGGTGCTCATCATGATTTCGAACTCGCGTGAACTGATCACCATTCTGATCAAAAACCAGGTGCAGGCGCCGGCGGGCCTGATCAGACAATTCAACATCATCACGGTTTCCACCGATGTGATTGCCATTTCGGTATTCGGGCTGGTGATTGCCTATCTGGTGCCCGATGTCTCGGCCGGGCTGGGATTCCGTCCGCTGGAATGGATTGTGATCAACGTGCTGGTCGGCGTGGTGGGCGGGGCGTTGGCGGTACTCATGCTGGGACGCGAACCAAACGATTATAACCTGGCGGTGGTGCTGGTGGCGCATATTCTGGTGCTTTCGGTGGCCACCATTTACTTTAAGTTTGCGCCCCTGTTCACCGGTATGATCTGGAGTGCCGTCATTCTGAACTTCTACAAGGATCAGGAACATTTCACCACATTTTTATATCGGTTCGAGCGGCCGGTCTTTTCCTTTGTCTATGTGGCGGCCGGATTTCTCGTGGCGCCATCCGCGCTGGGCTGGGCAGCGGCGCTGGTGCTCGTTTACGTGGCCCTTCGGATGGGTCTGAAGGTTCTGGCAGCCCGTCAGGCCTTTTATTCCTCTGACAATCCGGTCTGGTGGACCGATAACATTGGTCTGATGCTCACCGGTCAGGGCGGACTGGCGCTGGCCATGTCGATCAACCTGGTCTTTATCATGGGCGGACCGCTGACCGATCTGCTTCATGCGGTCACGGTGCTGGGTGTGATTCTTTTTCAGGTAATCGGATTGAAACTGATCCGGACTTATTTAAACACATATGTCACGCGGTAAATCATGTTAAACATTGCCGTTGCCGGCCTCGGTGAAGTCGGCCGATATCTCATCTCGGTTTTTCAGGAACAGGGACACAACATTGTGGCCGTCGATCAGGATGCCGCCTCGGTTCAGCGGGTGGAAGAGTTGTATGACATCCAGACGCTGGTGGGGAATGTGACCCACATGAACACCCTCGGGCAACTGGAACCGGCCTCTCTGGATCTGTTTATCGCTGTCACCGAAAGCGACACCACCAATCTGCTGTCGGCCGTCATGGCCAAAAACCTCGGCGTCGGAAAAACCGTCTGCCGGGTCGCTCACCGCGATCTGATCGACAATCCGACCGGGTATCTGCACAACTTCATGGGGGTCGATCTGGTGATCAATCCCGATCTGTTGGCCGCCCGTCAGGCCGAAAACTTCATCCGGACCACCTCGGCCCAGTTTGTCACCAGTCTGGCCGATAATCAGATCATGTTTGTGGTTTTCGAATTAACCGCCGATGCCGCCGTAACCGATAAGCTGATCCGCGATCTGAAAATGCCGCCCGATACAGTCATTGCCGGTCTGGTGCGCGATCATGAACTGATCCGTCCGGCCGGAACCGACCTGCTGATTTCTGGTGACCGGGTGCTGCTGTTCTGCCGCAGCACTCAGTTTAATGCCGTGGAAAAACTCTTCAGTCCGGACCGGTCGTCGGTGAACACGCGGGTTACCATTCTGGGGGCCGGTGACATTGGTCTGTATCTGGCCCGCAGCCAGGATGAAGCGGGATTTGCGCAAACCACGCTCATCGAAGCCGACCGGGACATCTGTGAATCCATATCAGGACAGTTGAAGTCGGTAACCGTGCTTAACGGCGATTCCACCCGTCTGGAATTTCTCATGGAAGAGCACATCGGCGATTCTGATCTGTTTGTGGCCACCACCCGGAACGATGAGGTCAATCTGCTCAGTTGTCTGCTTGCACGCGATCTGGGCGTGAAACGCACAGCCTCGATGGTTCACAAACCCGATTACGCCAAGATTTTCGAAAAACTCGGCATCGACTATCCCATTTCGCCGCGCATGTTTGCCGCCAAGGAAATTGTACGTTTCATCCGGGCGGTGGAAATCAGTCACACCGTTCCTGTGGAGAACGGCAAGGCAGAAATTATCGAAATGGTGGCGGTCGAAAACAGCCGCATCACGCAGAACACCATCCGCGAACTCACCCTGCCGCGCGGCACCCAGATTGTGGCGGCCAAATCGGGGGACAAGGTCTACTTTCCGCAGGCCGATGATGTGATCTACCCGAACAGTCAGGTGATCATTTTCACCGAACCGGCCAACCGGCGGTATGTGGAAAGTCTCTCGCGAAAACGACTCTTTTCTTACGGCTCATGAACTACCTGGTCATTATCCGCATCATCGGTCTGGTTCTGGTTTCGCTGGCGGTTACCATGCTGTCGGCCGTGGCTGTGGGCTGGTGGTATGGCGAAACCGATGCCGTACTAGCCTATCTGGCAGCCACCGGTGTCACCCTGCTGACGGGCGGATTGATGGTGCTGGCCGGCCGCGGGGCAGGCGATACCATTTACCGTCGCGAAGCCCTCGCCATCGTGACGCTGAGCTGGCTGGTCGGCGGATGGTTTGGCGGTCTGGGTCTCCGGTTCGATGGGGCCGTTCCCACGCTGACCGATGGATTTTTCGAAACCATTTCGGGACTGACCACCACCGGTTCCTCGGTAATTGCCGATCTCGATCCGGTCAGTCATGCCTCGAAATGGTGGCGCGGTATGACGAACTGGCTGGGCGGATTGGGAATCATCGCTCTGTTCGTGGCCATTTTCCCGCAATTGGGAGTGGGAGGAAAGTTCCTGTTTCAATCCGAAGTGGCCGGTCCGATTAACGAAGGACTGAAACCGAAGATCAGGGAAACCTCGGCCATTCTCTGGCGGATTTACATCCTCATCACCCTGATCGGCATTGCAGCCCTTATGCTGGTGGGCGTGGATTGGTTCGATTCCTCGGTTCACACCTTTGCTGCCATTGCCACCGGCGGATTCGGGAACTACAACAACTCGGTGAACGGGCTCGCCAATCCGGCAGCCGAGTATATCCTCATCCTCATCATGTTGACTGGCGGCATCAACTTTGGGTTGTTCTACTATGTATTTAAGGGGAAGCGCAACGCGCTGTTCTCCAATCCGGAATTTCACTGGTATCTCGGTTTTATACTCATTTCCACCCTGGCCATCACGATCACGGTTTTCACCACCTGGTCCGGACTGGAAAAGGCGTTCCGTGATTCACTGTTTACGGTGGTGAGCATCATGACCACGACTGGTTTTGCAACGGCAGATTATGAAAAGTGGCACGGATTTTCCCAATTGGTGCTGGCCATGCTCATGATTGTGGGCGGCATGGCGGGCTCCACCGGCGGGGGTGTTAAGGTGGTGCGGGTGATGCTGGCCGTGAAACTGATGATTCAGGAGTTTTACGCCGAATTCCGGCCGCAGATGGTGCGTGTCATCCGGGCAGGCAGTCAGATTATCACCACCGAAACCGGCCGGTCAGTGGCCGTCTTCTTCTTTATTGCCCTGGTGAGTTTCTGGGCCAATGTGCTGTTTATGGCGGCGATGGGAGTCGATTTGGCCACCTCGCTGGGGGCCACGCTGGCCTGTATGTTCAACATCGGTCCGGGTTTTGGAATGGTGGGTCCCACCGACAATTATGCAGCACTCCCCGATCTGACCAAGGTGAGTCTGAGTCTGATGATGATTCTGGGCCGTCTGGAATTTGTGACGGTTCTGGTCCTGCTGGTACCCGATTTCTGGAGACGATAACCCATGAACCATTGGAAATATCTGGTGAACCTGATTCTGCTTTCGGCCGGTTACCTGCTGTTTCTGCAGTCGGGAATGTCGGGGCTGGTCGATGAAAGCGGACAGCTCATTCTGTTCATTGCCTTTCTGCTGGTTTCCGCCGGCTGGGCCGGGTCGCTGTTCAAAGCGCTGCGGCTGGGCCGTGAGACCGGGTACATCGCCTGGGCATTGCTGCTCAGTCAGGTTCCCTTGCTGGATGATCTGAACTGGAACCTGTTTTTTGTTGATCTGGTGCTGGGTCTGTCGGTGGCCGTGGTGATTCTTTACCGCGTGATTCACACCTTCCAGATCAGTGAACGCCCGGTGAAAGTGGCCGGTCTGAAATTCCTCTGGCTTCTGATGGCGGTGTCACTGCTGACGGGCTGGCTGATTACCACCGGTCTGGCCTGGCCGGCCGCGCTTCTGCCGGCACTGCTGCTCATCAGCAGCGATGGACTTATTCACAGTCATTACAGCACCCGAAATCCGCTGCTTCCCTTCAAGATGGTAAACTGGTTGCCGGGAATCCTCCTGATCCTGGTACTCTGGGTGCTGTTCACCCCGCTGGCTGATGGTTCCTCCATGATTCCGGAAGCACTGCTTTCGGTTGGATTCGGTCTGTTCACCGGCTGGATTTTATCGAAGTACGAAAACCGGGTGTCGAAAAATCTGCTGCCCGTGTTTCTGATTGCCGTGATTGGTTGGGTCTTTCTGGTGCTGCTGGCCGGATTCCCCTTCATGCTCATTCTGGCTATGATCATTGGCACCGGGCTGGTGTTTGGCTGGCGGTACAATGGAGAAAATTCCTACGTTCACGATATCATCTATCCGGCCAATGTGGGCAATATTGCGCTGACGACCCTGTTGTTCTTTATCATCACGCCGGTCTGGACTTTCGAATCGCTTGCCTGGGGTGGGTTGCTGCTGGCGGTTCACCTGTTGCTTCATACCGGCCATTGGCTGTGGATCCGGTACCGCGAACCCGATCTGGCCGGGGTGGTATCGGCTCACCACATGTATGAATTCCTGCTGATCAGTCCGGTAACCCTTGTGCTGGTTTCCGGCATGGCGGTCTCTGGCGCGGCGGTTATACCACCCGATCTGCTGACTGGCTTTCTGGTGTTTTTTATCCTGAACCGAACGGTGATTCCGCCGGTGTTCCGCGTGGTATTTCCGGGTGCCCGGACCGAAGAAAAGGAAGCTCCCGTTCCATCCGCCGATCAGACCGGAAAACCGGCTCCCGAGTCGTTAAAGCCCTTTGGATTCAGCGATCCTGATCTGACCCGCGAGCTGACTCAATTGTATGAGGATATCCGGGCGGCCGGACAGAAAGTCAGCGATGCCGGCCTGTCTGAACAGCTCGAGGATACCACCAACTACATCCTCATGTTTCAGGAAGGAGCCATTGATTCGCTGATGCGGCTGAAAACCGGATTGCGCGATCAGGGAGTGGTGGAAGCCGGGCAGTGGAAAGCACTGGTGCGCGAGGAACGGTCGAGGCTGAATCAGTGGTACTCCGATCTTGCGCTGAAAACGGCCAATCAGCGGCTGTATCAGGACCGGTTCCGGGAATTATTTCCCTCCTTCTTCCGCGAGGTGGATGCGCGGATTCTGCGTCTGAAACCCATATTAAATGTTCCGGTCGGACCCGAAATCACCGACCCGGCCCCCGGCGATTCCCTGCAAACCCGTGTGATCCGGTGGTCGTACCGGTCGGGGGCCTGGTTTCAGCGCCGGATTCTAAAAACCACCCTCACCCGGCCGGTTCTGGTCCGTGATCTGGCCCGTTACCATTTCTCGGGCCGGTTTACCGAGCGGGCCGAAAAGGTGGTTAACCTCTTTCATGCCGAAACCTGGTATGCCATCAGCGAAACCAACAAGGTGCTGAACCGGGTCGACAAGACCTTTCAGCAGGTTCTCGAAGTGACCGATCAGTTTGGTGACACCATTCCGGTTGACTCACTTCTCACCATTCTGAAAACAGCCTCACAGGCGGTGAGCGAAGACCTGCAACTCCTGGTGAATGAAATCACAATTTATTCGGATGATGTTGAAAAATCGCTGAAGCATCTCATCAATCTCACGATGAATGAACTGGCGGCGGGAGCCCGGCAGGATGGAACGCTGCTGCTTTCCCGCCGGTCGTATCAGTTTCACCGGGTGGCCGCCAACCGGCAGCGGGCCATGGACCGGTATGCCATGAGCGATGAAACCTGGGGCAACTATGCATTGGCAGTGGCCAATCACCTGTCGCTCGAGCTCGAAATATCCACCTTCCAGTTTAATCTGCGCCAGATTCTCGATGCGGCCAGCGAGGAATTCAGCCAGTTGACGAAAAACCGCATTACCGGACCGGTGGATGGTCTGAGGAAACGGTTGCTGCAACTGAAACGCAAATACACAAAGCTGGCCGATGCCGGTGAATCGGCCGCGGCGATCCAGGCGGCCCTGCGCGAGGATACCGAGGCCTTTTCGGTACATTGCGACAAGCAGATCCGGCGGCTTGAACAGGCGGTCCGGGTACAGGAAGGCAGTCAGTTCCAGACCGCCTATTTCCAGAAAATCCACGATCTGATGATGAAACTGCCCGATCAGCAGGTGGTGTATGATACGCGGCAGGTGGTGCTGAAAGCCGGCGAGAACCCGCCCCCGGCCATTTCGGTGACGGTGGATATTCGTTCCCTCGCCATACAGGTGATGGAGGCCGAGCTGGTCCGTGCGGTTTCCGATGAATTCCGGCTGCTCGATGGGTTTATGGAAACGAGTCTTCAGCAACTGACTGAAATTTCAAAAATTGTCGGATTCAATACCGAGTCGGTGCTGATGGTGATCGAAAAATCCGGGAACGACCGGGCCGTATGGTCGCCGGTCCTTCATGAGCAGCTGTTGGTGCTGGCCGACCGGCTGATGGGACGGCTGGATGATTTCATTGCATACATTGAACGGAACACCGACCGGATTCATCAGGCGATGGTGGCTGAAACGGTGGAAAAATCCCGATCCCTCAAGACGGCCATTCAGGTTCGTTCCGTGCTCGACTATCAGGCCGCCACGGCCGGTGCGGCCGCTTTCCGTTACACCGATCTGAATATCTTCCGCAGACTGAAAGATGGCGCGAAGTACTGGTTCCACCGTCTTGAAATCATGTCGCGCCGCCGGTACGGTGCGCTGGCCGGTGAAATGCTCGAAGATCTGCACTTGCGGTTCCCGACCGCCCGGAAACACGCCGATACTCTATCCTGGCTGCAGCAACAGGCCATTGAGGCCGAACGGAAATTTGCGTCCCTTCCGCTGATTTACCGACGGTTGTTTTCCTTCGATGCGCTCGAAACCGAAGATCTGCTCATCGGCCGCCGCGATGAACTCATCCGGCTCACCACCTCCTGGGCTGCCTGGCATCATGATTCCATTCCGCAAAGCGTGGCCGTGATCGGGGATCTGGGTTCGGGAAAAACATCGCTCATCAACATCGCCCTCCGGGCTAAGAAAATCGGTCAGCCGGTCATCCGCCGAAAACTGACCTCCGTCCTGGAATCGCCCGATGATCTTGTCCGGTTTCTGGCCGAGGCCTTTGGTCTGCCCGACCACATCCGGCAACTGGAACAGGTCAAGCTGGCGATCCGGGCGCTTGATACCCGCACCACGGTCATCGTGGATAGTTTTCAGAAAGTAATGGTCCGCCGTCCGGGTGGATTCGATGCCGCCGGTCAGTTCATCAATCTGATGGCCGAAACCGCCGATCAGCTGTTCTGGATCATCAGCATCAATGAACAGGCCTGGACGGTGCTCGAGCAGCGGTTCCGGATCAGCCGGTTCTTCACCGTGAAAATCAATCTGGGTCGCTGGACGGCCGATGACATCCGGCATACCATTCTGGCCCGTCAGCGCGTGAGCGGGTACGGTCTGCGGTTCCGGATCACCGACTGGCAAAAGGTGAAGATCAAACTGCGTTTCTGGGCCTACTGGAATAAGGAACGACGCGAAAAACTCATTACCGACCGGTACTTCCGAAAACTCATCCGCTATTCCGATGCCTCCATTCTGAAGGCCTTGCTGGTGTTCGTCCGTTCCATCGATCAGTTCGATGATCAGCAGGTCTGGCTGAAGGATCCGGCTCCGCTCGATCATTCCGGTTTTACCGAACTGACCGATCTGCAATGGCAGCTGGTGGCTGCGGTGATCATTCACGGCGGAATCTCGGCCGACCGGATGGCGGGGCTGTTTCATCAGCCCGAAGCGGATATCCGGGCCCGGCTGATGGTTCTGGCCAACTGCCGGCTGCTCGACATGACCACTCACCGGGGCACCTGGAACTTCACGGTGAACCGCTGGATGTATGGCTACCTGTACACCGAACTGAAACAACGGGGGTATCTGATATGAATACCGATCTGATTACCCTGCCGTCCACCGGCTTATCGCTGAGTCTGCGGATGGGCGACTGGTTCTGGGTGATTGGCTGGATGCTTACCGGTTATCTGCTGGCATCCCTGATTACCTGGCTGGTGATCCGGCCCGGCCGCAAACACCGGATGCACGGTTTTGAAACCTGGCTGCCGCTGTTCCGGTCGGCGGTCTGGGTGGCCTCACTGGCCCTGTCGGTTACCCAGGTGCTTACCGTATCAGGTGATGGCTGGTGGTGGATTCTGGCGGCCGGCCTGGTTCTGGTGCTCGTGGGTCTGACCGATTCCTTAAAAAACATCATGGCGGGCATCTGGATCAACGTGAGCCGGATGATCCGGCGGGGCGACCGGATCACCATCGGAACCCACACCGGTGAGGTGATTGTGACTGGTCTGGTGTTTCTGACGCTCCGTGATGATCATCAGCGGTTGCTTCGCATTCCGAACCGGGAGTGTTTTGCACAGCCGGTGGTGCAGGAACCTTCCTGGATGAGTAACCGGGTCCTTATGACGGTCCGGCTGCCGGCGGGAGAGCCCGATCAGCCCGAGACGTTTCTGCTCGAATGTGTGCTGTCCTCTCCGTGGTGCAGTCTCAGTCACCGGCCGGTGATCACCCGGCTGGCCGATTCACCTGAAGGATTCCGCCTGTTCCGCATCGAGGCGCATTGTGTGTCGGCTGCCGACACCGCTGCACTGGAAAGCGACATCCGTTACTGGGTGGATGCCGGCATCCGGACCCGCCAGACGGCCTGATATCAGGCCGGCATATCCAGCACCATCCGGAACCGGGCCTGATTCGTCCGTACCCGATCCAGCGCCTCATTCACCCGATCCAAAGGCATCCGTTCGCTCACGGCCGTGATGGAATGCCGTGCAGACAGCGCGAGCATCCCGGCAATCTGCCCGGGACTTCCCAGGTTGCTTCCGGTCACCGACCGCTGACGGCCCAGCAACAGGCCCGTCGGGATGGAAATCGGGCCCCCGGTGGCTCCCACAAAGCACAGCGTTCCGTTGGGACGCAACAGATTCACGTATGGGGTCCAGTCGAGCGGTGCAGAAACCGTAACCAGCACGTAATCGAGCGAGTTGTAAGCCGACTTCATGGCCGATGAGGCCGACGTGTCGATAAATGCTGTGGCTCCCAGCTGGCGGGCCTGTGGTTCCTTATCGGCGCTGGAAGACAGAGCGGTCACTTTGTGTCCCATCACCGAGGCAAACTGAACCGCCAGATGACCCAATCCCCCGATTCCCACCACGCCGACCGAGGCGGGTTTGGGAACATGACGGCTGAGAGGTGAATAGACAGTGATGCCGGCGCAGAGGAGGGGAGCCGCTTCAGCCTGAGGCAGACCATCGGGGATTGGAATGGCAAACCGTTCATCCGCGAGGGTTTCGTGTGCAAATCCGCCCGGCCGGCCCACGCAGGTCGGCTGAGACCGCTGGCAGAGTTGCTCCTGTCCCGACTGACACCATTCACAGGTTCCGCAGCTTCCGGCCTGCCAGCCCACTCCCACCACCATGCCCTTTTTCAGCCGGGTAACCTGGCTGCCTGTTTCAATCACGGTGCCGATAATCTCATGCCCGGGAACCAGCGGGTATCGGCTCATGCCCCAGTCATTATCAATCAGATGGATATCGGAGTGGCAGATGCCACAGTGATGGATCCGGATTTTGACCTGGGTCGGGCCCGGATCGGGAAGCTCGGTAGCGTGGGGGGTCAGGATGGATTTTGCAGACAAGGCGGCGAGAGACGGAACGGACATACACTCCTCGTTATCAGGTGAATGAATTAAAATATACACGATCTGAAACCCCAATTCAGTTGGGCAGATTCCCGATTGGATTTGATAAAAACAGTGATTTTAAAAGAGAGAAGCGGTTCCTTTCTTTAAATAGCATCGAAAAACAACCGAAAACAGTAATAAGTAAAGCAAAACGCTTGACTGACAAAAATTATTGAGTTAGTTTTGCTTCCGTCAGTTATCTACAAAAGGAGACCCAATGAAAAAACTGGAAGCAATCATCCGGCCGTTCAAGCTGGAGGAGGTAAAAGAAGGCCTGGTTGAACTGGGCATCAAGGGGATTACCGTGACCGAGGTGAAAGGCTTCGGGAGGCAGAAGGGCCATACGGAAATCTATCGCGGATCGGAATACAACATCGATTTCATTCCTAAAGTGAAGATCGAAGTGGTTGTACCCGACGATCTGGCCGAGAAGGCCATCAGCACCATCGTGGACAAAGCCAAGACCGGTCAGGTGGGCGATGGGAAAATTTTTGTGACCGATATCGCCGATGCCATCCGGATCCGGACTGAAGAAGCCGGCGATTCCGCACTCTGATCACACATATTAAAACAGAAGGATGATTATCTCTATGGACTCAACAATGGTTACTCAGGCTGTTGCTGATACACTGGCGGCTGTGGCTGCAGCGCCGGTTGAAGCGGGACCGACTATCTCAGATGTCTTGTTTACCACAAACAACCTCTGGATGATGGTATCAACTGCATTGGTATTCTGGATGAATCTCGGTTTCGGTTGCGTTGAATCGGGCTTAACCCGCGCAAAGAATACCACCAATATCATGTTTAAAAACACCATCACCCCTGTGATCGGAATTATTCTGTATGCTGCATGGGGATTCAATGTCATGTACCCCGGAGCGGATTATGCAGGCGGATTTTTTGGCTTTGCCGGATTCGGACTTTCAACCGGACCCGAAGGTCTGACTTCTGCCTACAACCCGGGATATACCTACTGGACTGACTTTCTGTTCCAGGTAATGTTTGCTGCCACTGCAGCTACCATCGTGTCGGGTGCAGTAGCCGAGCGGATTAAACTCTCCTCTTATATCGTTTTCACCTTTTTCATTCTGGGTGTGATCTATCCGATCGCCGGTTTCTGGAAATGGGGCAATGGCTGGCTGAACACCATGGAAATTCCGTTCTATGATTTTGCCGGATCCACCATCGTTCACTCCATCGGGGGATGGGCTGCGCTGGCCGGTGTGATTGTGCTTGGTCCGCGGATCGGGAAATATGTCGGCGGCAAAACCATTCCGATTCCTGGTCACTCCATGCCTTTGGCCACCATTGGCGTGTTTGTTCTTTGGCTGGGCTGGTTCGGATTCAATGGCGGTTCGGTTCTTTCGGCCGATCCGGGTGCCGTATCTCGCACGCTGATGACCACCACCATTGCTGCTGCAGCTGGCGGATTTGCGGCCATGATTGTTTCATGGTTCATGTTTAAAAAGCCGGATCTTTCCATGACCCTGAACGGTATTCTTGCTGGTCTGGTTGCCATTACCGCCGGTGCTGATAAAATGTTGCCCATGTCCTCCATTCTGATCGGGGCCATTGGCGGGGTTCTGGCAGTGTATGCTGTCATCATATTCGACAAACTGAAACTCGATGATCCGGTTGGAGCCCTTTCCGTTCACCTGGTTAATGGTGTATGGGGAACGCTTGCCGTTGGTCTGTTCGGTGATCTGGCCGGAACGGGTCAGGTGGTCAGCCAGCTGATTGGTATTGCAGCGGTTGGAGCCTTTACGTTCACTTTGAGTCTGATTGCCTTCTACCTGATTAAAGTGACCATGGGTCTGCGGGTATCGGCTGACGAAGAATTCGAAGGTCTCGATATCGGTGAGCACGGCATGGAAGCGTACCCTGACTTTGCAAACGAAAACAAATAACCCAAAACCAAAACCCGGTCCCGGCGATGAGCCGGGGCCACCTTTAAAAGGAAGATCAAACCAATGAAATCTGTTAAATCTCTGCTTTTAGCAGCCTTTTTATTTCTGATTGCCGCACCCGTTGCTCATGCTCAGCTTGGAGTAACTGTCGGTGTTGATGCTGCCAATATGTATGTATGGCGTGGTGGAAAGTTAGGTGCGGTTGCTGTTCAACCATCCGTTGATTATCTGTCACCCATTGGATTGGGTGCGAATATTTGGTTCTCTGGTCATGGCGAAGCCGTCGATGGATCCGGCCTGACAACTGAAATAGACTACACATTGTATTATACCCTTGCAGTAACTGAAGATATTACGCTTTCTGCAGGGTTTATAAACTATGTGTCTAATGTCGGAGCACCCTTTGGTGATGACGTTACATCAAAACCAGAAGAATTTGTTGGAAATGTCTCAGAAGTGAATCTTGGGGTAAAGTTTCCAACAGTTCTTTTTTCCCCTTCTTTGAAGTTCTTTAAAAACGTGGCAGCAAGCGATGCCAATGTCGCTTATGAAGATGCTATGTATATTGAAGCAGCTGGTGGTTATGATATAAAGCTCACCGACGACTATACACTTTCAACTAGTCTGGTTTTTGGTCTTGGAAATGAGTCTTATACCAAAGACGGAGACCTCGGGGTTTGTAACATTTTTCCGAAAGTTGCTCTGCCTTTGAGCTTCATGGAGGTATCAATTACTCCTTCAGTCGGTTTTATCTACAATCCTTCCGCTTTTGCTGGCGCTGACGAGTCATTCTTTGTTGCAGGAATTGGAATTTACAAATCCTTCTAATCGGCTCCGCCGATTGTTAGGGTTTTTGGGTCGACAGGCAGGGGCAACCCTGCCTGTCTTTTTTTATACAGGAAACCCGCTCGCCAGATCGGCTTTTCTGAAACAGGTGACCGTGTGGTCATCCACAATGCCACCTGCCTGAATAAAGGCGTACACCACGGTGGATCCCACAAATGAAAATCCCCGCTTTTTTAAATCCTTGCTGATACGGTCAGACAGATCGGTCCGGGCAGGGAAGTCCTTCAGCTCTCTGAACTGATTCACCACCCGCTTTCCGCCGGTGAAAGACCAGATGTACTGGTCAAAACTACCAAACTCCTTCTGTACTGCCATAAATGCCTTCGCATTGCTGATGGTGGACCGGATCTTCATGCGGTTGCGCACGATTCCTGGGTTTTGCATCAGGTCTTCCACATCGTCATCGGTCATGGCGGCCACCCGTTCCACATCGAACAGGTGGAAGGCCTCCCGGTAGCCTTCCCGCTTATGAAGAATTGTTTTCCAGCTCAGACCAGCCTGGGCGGTATCAAGCACCAGTTTTTCGAACCATTGCCGGTCGTCATGAATGGGAACACCCCATTCCTGATCATGGTACGCCAGCATCCGGTCATCCTGGCCGGGCCAGGGGCAGCGGGCGGTCAGGGAAGGCTCCGTTTAAAGTCGTTGTACCGATCAGAAAAGGTTCCGCCGGCCTTGGAACCCATTTTCGTCCATTCGTCGGTGATTTTGGCCACCCGGTTACCCGGATCGGGGTGCGTGGACAGGAACTCGGGTCCTCCCCGGTTGCCGGCTTTCACCATTTTTTCAAAGAAACGGGCGGCTCCCCGGGCATCATACTCGGTGGGGTAGAGATATTTCACCGAGAACACATCGGCTTCGGTTTCGTCATCGCGGCCATATTTAAGCAGGGTCAGGGAAGCAAGCGGATTCGCGATACCCGAAATATCGCGGCCGATTAACCAGGAGCCGAGAACGATCAGAATATTCGCCCCCTGAGCCTTGGTCATTTGCTCGGTGGAATGCCGGTTGTCAGCATGGGCAATTTCATGTCCCATCACACCGGCCAGCTGGTCCTCGCTCTCCAGGTATTTGATGATGCCGGTGTACACATAGATATAGCCGCCGGGCGTGCAGAAGGCATTCAGGGTGTTGTCATCGCGGATGATCTGAACCTTCCATTCAAAATCGTTTTTATGCTTCACCGCGCCCCCATTCAGAATGGTCGAGGTGATCCGGCGCAGATGCTGATAGGCTGCCGGATACTGAGATTCGGGCAGAACCGGATACTCGCCCGGTTTATCGGCGATTTGCTGTTCGATGCGCTGTCCCAGCTTTTTATCGTCTTCCACCGAATACATGTTGGCGTTTTTCACCGATGAACAACCGGCACCGGTCACAATCATCAGCGAAAGAAAGATCAGTTGTTTTTTCATCCCGGTTACCCCTTCTTATTTTTAACCGCCAAAAATAACGGAATCTTTTCTTTACTTCCATCGGACTACCCATGCTGACATCCTCCTTTTCTGGTCCCTTCGGACCGGTCCCATTCTGGAAACTCATTCTTTACCCGATCGGATTGCTGGTTTTGTTCCTCGCCATCTTTGTGGCTCTGCAGACCGGGCTGGCGTCATTGCTGGCTTTAACCGGATGGCCAACCTGGTCGGAAGGCGCGTTGTATCACCTGATGACCTTCCTGCCATCGGTGGTGGATGCGGTGGTGGCGGTCTGGGTGCTGTCGGGTCTGATTGGCCGCCGTCCCTGGAAGGACACACCGTTCGGATTCACCCGCTGGGCGCAGGATACCGCCATCGGGTTTGCCGCCGGCATGCTTCTTTTATCGGCCGTGGCGCTGGTACTCTGGCTGACCGGGCATTATACCATCAGCGGTCTGACGGATCTGGGAACTACCACGGTGGCCGCCTTCCTGCTGACCAACCTGGTGTTTTTTCTGGGGGTATCGGTGGTGGAAGAATCGCTGTTCCGGGCAGGCATGTTTGATATCATCGAGCAATGGTGGGGCTCGGCAGCCGCCCTGGTGGTGTCGGCCATCCTCTTTGGTCTGGTTCATCTGGGAAATGAACAGGCAACAGTCATCGGGGCGGTGGCCATTATTCTGGAAGCGGGCATTCTGCTGGGAGCTGTTTACATGCTCACCCGCCGCCTCTGGATGGTGATCGGAATCCATTGGTCATGGAATTTCTTTCAGGGACCTGTCTACGGATCGGTCATCAGCGGATCAAGCGATACACAAACCGGCTTACTCGATGTCACCATGCAGGGAAGCCAATGGATGACAGGCGGGGTCTTTGGCTTTGAAGCCAGTGTGGTGGCCATTGTGCTTGCCACGGGTTCCGGTGTGTGGGTGCTGGTTCGTGCCATCCGCAACGGGAAATGGAAATCCCTGCCGGAGCGGGTAACTTAAGAAGGCTCGGTTTAACATACCGGAACCGGGTGGGATTGCCCGATGTTTTGATTTGGTTAGTAATAATTTTTTTACGTGATGCACGCTGTATTTAAAAATTGGGAGTACAACTGGTGAGACAGTTTCTGATTCTGATGGTGTGGCCGCTGTGGGCCTGTACCGCCTTTTCCCAACCCATTCAGACAGGGAAGGCCTTCCCATCGGTCAGCTTTCCTGCTGTGGTGACTGCAACCGGCGATACCGTGGCGTATGACTCCTTCAAAGGACGCTGGATTCTTCTCGATTTCTGGGCGACCTGGTGCGGGCCCTGTGTGGAGGAACTGCCACTCATCGGCCGGGCCATTGAACAGTTCGGGGATTCGCTGGTGGTGATCAGTGTCTCTCTGGATGACAGCCCCGGTGATGTGGAGGCTTTCAGGAAACGGATCCACCCGATGAACTGGAATCATCTGTTTCTGGGATCCGATTCACAACTGGTCTATGATTTGGACATTTCCACGATTCCACGGCCGGTTCTGATTGCTCCGGATGGAACCGTGGCGGCGTATCACACCGATCTGCGCGGACTGAACCTGATACCCACTCTTGCCAAGGCACTCAGGGCACCGGTTAAAACCACTGACTGACCGCCTTTGTCAGTCGAAAACCGATTCTCCCAACCGGTTTTTCCAGGCATAGACCATGCTGGGGTGTGAGTCCTGGTGCCCGATGTTGCCGTAACTGTCGATGGCAATGACTCCGGCAAATCCGTCAAAGGGTTTAATCTCATCGAAGGTTTTCCTCAGTGCTTCGCCCAGGGTCATCCCATCGGTCACCCGTGTGACGATTTTGGCTGCCATGGCACCGTTGATGATGTCCTCTCCCACGCCGGTACAGGAAACACCGCACCAGGAATTGGCGTAGTTACCGGCTACTGTGGCCGAATCACTGACACGGCCCACCAGCTCAAAACCCTTTCCACCGGTGGAAGTGGCTGCCGCCAGTGCCCCGCCGAAGTCGAGCGCCACACAGCCAATGGTTCCCGTATTGATCAGACTGCGCCGTTTCTCCTCGTATTCCCTGATCCGGTGATCGGTTTGCGGATTGTAGTAGTCGAATCCGTGTTCACGGGCGTATTTCAGCGCACCTTCCCCGCCCAGCACCCGGTCTTCTTCCTGCTGAAGACGCGACGCAATCAGGATGGGGTTTTTCACGTTCTCTATATTGATCACACCCGAAAACCGGCCGGTGGTTCCGTCACAGACAGCGGCACTCATCCGGGTGACCCCATCGCTCTGAATCTGGCTGCCGGTTCCGGCATTGAACAGCGGATCATCCTCGAGCAGAATTGAACAAAACACCACGGTTTCGAACGCCGTGTGTGTCTGCAGATACTCCCAACCCTCGCGTACAATGCGCAGAAGCGCCTGCTGTTTTTGTGCCTTCATCAGCGGGTCAGTCTGATGTTCGGTGAAAAATCCCCCGTGAATAATCAGGGCCGGCTTGGTCATACGGACTCCATGGACATTGAAAATAATTTCTCATGAATATAGACAAGCGTAACCAAAACACCAACTTTGTCTTTCAAATCGGAGCAGATTTGGTGGTGACACAAAAATGGAAGCCCTTCTACTATTGAAGAGGATGGGGATTTTGGCTAAGTATTTACCGGTTGCCGGCACATTATCCTAAAAAAGTAAGCGAGAGTGATCTTTCTTAACTGATTGAAATTATTGAACATAAACCTTAAAATGGTCCAATAGATGAGAATATTATTACAACACGGTCTTGATTCCGGATGTATTTTTTCACATCATTGTTTCAAACGAGGGGAGTTGATTGAATGAACCGGTTACTGTTGATGGCGATTCTTCTGGGATTCACGCTGGATGTTCTGGCTCAGGGAAGTCTGTTTATCATCGGGGGAGGAAAGCGCCCGCCCATGATGATGAAGAAACTGGTGAGCGAGTCCGGTCTGGATAAAAGCGGGTATGGAATTATTCTGCCTCAGTCGAGTGAAGAACCCGATACCTCGGCTTTCTATGCGGCCAGATCCCTGACTGAAGGCGGGGCCAAATCCCTGACGACCTTTTTCTTTTCATCAGGCGATAGTCTGCGGTCCACCCAGTTGGATTCGCTCAGGAAAGCCGCACTCATTTTTATCACGGGTGGCGATCAGAACCGGTTTATGTCGGCAGTGGGCGGAACCCCTGCAGAAAAAGCCATCATGGACTGTTACCAGCGGGGAGGCATGATTGCCGGAACCAGCGCAGGGGCTGCTGTGATGAGCCGTATTATGATAACCGGCCGGGAACTCCGCTACCCGAACGCCGATGAGGATTCTTTCAGGACCATTGAAAAGGATAACATAGAAACCGCCAGAGGTCTCGGACTCCTGAAATCCACCATTATTGATCAGCATTTCCTTAAAAGGAAACGCATGAACCGGTTGGTCACAGCCGTCCTCGAAAATCCGGGTCAGCTGGGTGTCGGGATCGATGAATCCACCGCCATCCTCGTCCGGAAAAACCAGGCCACCGTGATTGGAGAATCTCAGGTGGTTCTGCTTCGGCTGAATACAAAACTTTTTTCGGATAAACGATCACTCATCGGTGGGCGCAACATTGCCATGAGTGTGCTGGTCCCCGGTGAAATTTTTCCCATTGAGTAAACCATGACACAGACCAACCGGTTTCCCGATACGATCCTGATCCTGCTTTCCATTCTGATTCTGTTTATCGTGCTGACCTGGCTGTTGCCGGCCGGTGAATTTTCGAAAGTGGAGAAGAACGGAATAACCGTGGTGGTTCCGGGATCCTATCAGGAGGTGGAGCCAGCCCCGCAGGGACTGGGAGCTTTTCTGACGGCCCCCATCAAGGGATTTATCAAGGCGGCACAGATCATCGCCTTTGTTTTCCTGATCGGCGGAGCCTTTTCCATTGTTACCCGGACCGGTGCCATCACGGCCGGCCTGGAAAGCATTCTGGATTTTTCAAAACGGCACCCGGCCTATAAAAACTGGATCCTGCCGGTGGTCATGCTCATTTTCTCGGTGGGTGGGGCCACGTTTGGCATGTCTGAAGAAAACCTGGTCTTTATTCTTATCACCATTCCGCTGGCGTTGTCACTCGGGTACGATTCCCTGGTGGGCGTGTCGATTCCCTTTGTGGGAGCCGGAGCCGGATTTGCGGGCGCGGTCCTGAATCCGTTCACCATCGGGGTTGCGCAGGGAATTGCCGAACTGCCGCTCTTTTCCGGATGGGAATACCGGCTGGTGGTATGGGCAGTGATCACGGCCATCGCCATCTGG
Source organism: Bacteroidota bacterium (assembly GCA_013360915.1). Classification (NCBI taxonomy): domain Bacteria; kingdom Pseudomonadati; phylum Bacteroidota; species Bacteroidota bacterium. The sequence goes on along the minus strand of JABWAT010000016.1, from coordinate 25,810 downwards.
TTTGTGATGGCCTATGCCCGGCGGATTGAAAAAAATCCAGAAAAATCCCCGGTGTACGAGTTGGATAAAACCCGGCTTTTCGACAAGGAAGCCGCCTCACGCACCGACCTGACCTTCCGCCGGAAACTGATTCTCTGGCTGCTCGCCCTCACGCTGGTGGCCCTGATCGGCGGGGTGATTCAGTATGAATGGTACATCAATGAAATCGCCGGTTTGTTTCTGGCGCTCGGACTCCTTTCTGCACTTGTTTATCGGATGCCGGTGGATGAGTCGGTCTCGGCGTTCAAGGACGGTGCCCGCGATATGATGACTGCCGGACTGGTAATCGCCCTTTCGAAAGCAGTGCTGATTGTGGCTCAGGATGGAAAAATCATCGATACCATGCTGAACTCGGTGACAGGTCTGGTGGGTGACTTTCATCCCTTCGTTTCGGCCAATGTGATGTTCGCAGTCCAGTATGTGATTCACTTTCTGGTTCCGTCGGGTTCCGGTCAGGCGGCACTGACCATTCCGATCATGGCGCCGCTGGGTGATCTGCTTGGTATCACCCGGCAGACCACGGTGCTGATTTTCCAGTTTGGCGACGGACTTAATTCGATGATTCTGCCGACCAGCGGTGTGACCATGGGTATTCTCTCCATTGCAAAGATTCCCTTCAACGTCTGGCTGAAATGGATTGCCCCGCTGATGATCTGGTTTTACCTGGCGGCGATTCTGCTGTTGGTTCCGCCCATCTTTTTCTTCTTCTACGGCCCGTTTTAATTCTTAATCTGAAAGGAACCCTCATGACGTCTCGTTATCTGCCAATCGTATCGGTCCTGCTGCTGACCGGTACCACCGCGCTGGCTCAAACGCCCTTTAAGCTGGATTTTAACCAGTCAGCTGATGTTAGTGCCTACTGGGCCACTCCGGCCGGACCCAATCAGCTGGATACCATTGCCTCGGAAGGCAGCGGAACTGCCATCAGCATCGATGGCGGCGAGTTGATGGTTGCCCGTGATCAGTTCGTGTCGAATTTTGCGGCCTTTTCCCGGTCCACCGACATTGCCCTGACCGAAACCTTCATGTTCAGCTTCGACCTGACGGTTTCAGGAAACACCGGGGCCATGGATAAAACCTTTCTGATTTCGCTTGGAAATGGATTTATCAATGATCTGAACAATCCGCCTTCTGCCAACCGTTATGCCCGACTCGGAGTAAATGTGTCTGATGTGAATGGTGAGTTCGGAATCTGGGCCTACACGGCAGGAACCGCAGGGGTAAAAACGGCTTTCTTCACCGGAAAACAAACCGTCCGCTGGGTGCTGAACAACTCGGCCACCACGCTGACCTATCTCGGACCTGATGGAGGCACTTATACACTGGCCTCTGATAAGCATGATGTCTGGATCGGCAATACCCTTGCTGCCGATGAAGTCGATGTGGCGGCCCCTGGCCTGACCGGCATCAGTGATTTCAAGGTGCTGTTTTATGATGATCCGGGTTATACCTTCCGGTTTGATAACCTGACCTTCACCAACCTGCCTCCGGTTCCGCCTGTCTTTTCGCAATCTTTCAGCGGATCAGCCGATGTGGATGCCTACTGGTCGGTGGGTGCAGGCCCCGGATTGTTCGATTCCATTGCCACAGAAGGCGCCGGAACCACTCTTTCCATTGACAATGGTGAACTCGTGGTTGCCCGCGATCAGTTCGTTTCCAGTTTTGCCGGGTTCACCCGAAGCACAGACGTGCCGATGACCGATGCTTTTGTCTTTTCCTTTGATCTGACTGTTTCGGGCAACACCGGTGCCATGGATAAAACGTTTCTGTTGTCGCTGGGCAATGGTTTCATCAATGATCTGAACAATCCGCCCTCTGCCAACCGGTATGCCCGGCTTGGTGTGAATGTATCCGACGTAAATGGTGAATTTGGAATCTGGGCGTACACAGCCGGAACCGCTGGTGTGAAAACGGCCTTCTTCAGCGGCAAGCAAACGGTCCGCTGGGTGCTGAACAACACCGGAGAGACCGTGACCTACCGCGGACCCGATGGCAGTTCAAACACAGTTGGCAATGACAAGCACGATGTCTGGATTGGTAACACCCTTGCGGCTGATGAAGTCGATGTGGCCGCTCCAGCACTGACCAACCTGACCGATTTCAAGGTCCTGTTCTATGATGACCCGGGTTACACCTTCCGGTTCGATAATTTTGACATCACCCCGCTGCAGGTGGGAACCAGTGTGTCCGATGAAAAACAGGCGGCTGATGGTTTTGTTCTCGGCCAGAACTACCCGAATCCGTTTAACCCGGTTACCGTGATTCCTTACCGCCTCGATCAGGCTGGTCAGGTCACCATGACGGTTTATAACCTGCTGGGTCAGACTGTGACCACGCTGGTGAATGCCATCCAGCCTGCCGGTTCTTATGCCCCGTCCTTTGATGCCACGGGTCTTTCCAGTGGAATCTATCTGGTTCGTCTGCAACTGGGTTCGGCGGTACAGACCCGTGTCATGATATTGAATAAATAAAACAGTCCGGTCAGAACGGACTGCTTTGACCGAGAGCGATGGTTGCACACATCCGGTTGTCTGTTGGCAGCCGGATGTGACTAGCCGGACCGGTTGGTCAGGGCAGGTTCCGGGCAGGAACCGAAACAGGAGTGTGTGGAATGGTGGAATCGGGAGATTTCAAGCAACTGATCGCCGGGGCGTATCCCAGCCTGACGACCAACCAGAAAAAGGTGGCCGATTACCTGCTGAACAACATGCGGGAAGCAGCGTTTCTGTCGGTGACCGATATCGGCGACCGCTGCGGAGCCAGCAAAGCCACGGTGGTCCGGTTTGCACAGGAACTGGGCTTTCAGGGATTTATCGATTTCCGGGAAAAACTCAGTGCCGCCGTCAATTCGGAATTCGACTATCTGGCCCGGTTGCCGCTTCGCGGTGACAACCATTTCGATTCGCTGTTCATGGTGGCCAAGCAGGATGTGGATAACATCAATGAAACCATCAACAGTCTCAATCCGGAGTCGGTGCGCGTGGTGATTGATGCCATTCTGACGGCCCGCACGGTGTTTGCCGCGGGATTGGGTATTTCGCATCTGCTCAGTGACATTCTGTCCTACACCTTATCACAGGTTTCGGTCCGATCGTTTTCCCTTCGCCATGACTTTCAGTCCTTTGCCGAGCAGCTGCATCAGGTCACGCCCGATGATCTGCTGATCCTGTTTTCCTTTCCGCCCTACAGCTCAGAAACCATCGTTCTTGCCTCTGAAGCCAGCAAGCGGAAAATCAGGGTGGTGGCCATCACCAATAAAATGACCGCACCGGTTACGGAATATGCCGATTACGTGTTGCCGGTGAAAAGTGACAATCTTATCTACACCAATTCCATTGCATCCTGTCTGGTAATCATCAATGCGTTTGCCACCGAGATTGCCATCCGGAATAAACAGCAGGCTCTGAAACATCTGCAAAACACCAACGATGCCATGACCCGTTCGGGTTTGTTTTTTGAAAAGGATCACCCATGAACCGATCTGATCAGTCTTTCGTTTCCTTCTTGCGGCGTCAGCTGAGGCTGACCGGATTTCTTCTGATTCTGGTGTCTGCCCTGCCGGGAGGTCTTCTGGCGGGTACCACCGGGAAAATCGCCGGAAAAGCCACCGACCGGACCACCGGCGAAGCGCTGATTGGGGTCAACATCATCGTGGAAGGATTGGCTCTGGGAGCTGCCACCAATGAAAACGGAAATTACACCATCCTGAATCTGGCCCCCGGTGTTTATACAGTTCGTGCTTCCTACGTGGGTTACCGCGATCTGATCATCCGTCAGGTCAGAGTCAGCGTGGATCAGACCACCCGCCTGGATATTTCCATGGAGGACGTGGGAGTCGAGGTGGAAGGAATCGTGGTGGAAGCTTCCCGCCCGCTGGTGCAGAAAGATGTGACCGGAACCCAAAGCGTGGTGAGCGCCTCCTCCATTGAAGAATTGCCGGTTCAGAATTTTTACGATGTGCTTCAGCTTCAGGCGGGAGTAATCGGCAGCGGCCGCACCCTTCACGTCAGGGGCGGTCGGGGAAATGAAGTGGCCTATCTGGTCGATGGTGTTTACGTGGTCGATCCTTCCATCGGAGGCAATGCCACCAATGTGAGCAACGATGCCATTGAAGAACTGAACTTCATGACCGGAACTTTTAATGCCGAGTTCGGCAATGCCATGAGCGGCGTGGTCAATATTGTGACACGGGAAGGGTCGGAAAAATTCACCGGCGGGTTCGAAGTGAAGACCTCGGAGTTTGGTGTTGATGATTTTTCCGATCAGCATCAGAATTACGTGAGTGTTTTCACCGGCGGTCCCATCATACCCGGTCAGTTAACCTACTACCTCACCGGAACGGTGGAAAACAACGGATCGTACCTGCCCTTCGGCTGGGATAAAAACCGGAACGTTCTGGGAAAACTGACCTGGAAACCAGCTACCACCCTTAAAACCAACTGGTCGGCCCGCTGGTCGGATGAACGGTACAAGGGTTACAATCACCTGTATTTTCTGATTCCGGAACGGTACCAGCAAACCGAATCTTCCAGTTTACAGTATGTGGGGAGTCTGACCCATACCCTCAGTCCGACCTTGTTCTATGAAATCAGGGCCAGTCTGTTTACCCGGGATTACAACCGCGGACCCGATTTGCCGGACGATGACATTCTCACGCAGGGAAATTTCTTCCCCAGCAGCGGTCAGACGTTTTATGAACGCGCCAATTCCCTCGAGGAGGAATCGAATCAGCTGCAGACCACCAATCTGCGCGGTGATGTGTTCTGGCAGATCACGCCAACCAATGAAATCAAGGCTGGAGCTGAGGCCCGGTTCCACCGCATTGACTACGATTACACCTACTGGTCCAGTAAGACCGATCCGGAAACCAACACCTACCTGAAATATCCGCAGGAATACTCGGCCTATGTTCAGGATAAAATTGAGTATGATTATCTGATTATCAATCTGGGGCTCCGGTTCGACTATTTCGATTCCCAATCTTTCCTGCGCAGTCAGCCCTTCAATGCCTCAACCGGTAAGGAAGGCAAACCAAAGTATCAACTTTCACCACGTGTGGCCATTGCACATCCGGTATCCGATCAGACGGTGCTGCGGTTTGCCTACGGGCGGTTTATTCAGAACCCCGAGTACCGGTACTTCTTCGAAAATGTGTCCTACAACCTGGGCATGCGGAATCTGGTCTTCACCGATCCGGAACTGGATGCCCAGCGCACAACGGCTTATGAGGTTGGGGTGGTTCATCAGGTGAGTGATTTTCTGGTCGCATCGGTGACGGGTTACTACAAGGATATCACCGGTCTGCTCGGATCCCGTTTCTACCAGATGGGAACCTTTCCCGGTCAGTCCTCGGCCTATAATCTGACCATTAATGAGGCCTGGGCCAATGTTAAAGGTGTGGAACTGAAACTGGATATGAAGCCGGTAATGAACCTTTCCGGGTCAGCCACCTATACGTACTCTGTAGCCCGGGGAAGCAGCTCGAGTGTATCAGAATCCCGCGATCCGTATAAAACCCAGCAGATCTACTACCTCGATTTCGACAAACCGCATGTGTTCAATGCCACCATGACCTGGGTTCCGCCCGATGTGGCCGGACCAGACTGGGGTGGAGTCCAGCCCCTGAATGACTGGCGGACCACACTGGTTTTCCGTGGCGGAAGCGGTTACCCATACACCCCGCAGAAACGGGATGGCGGACTGGTTGCAAAAAATTCAGCCCGGATGCCGGCCACCTGGCAACTGGATGCGGTGGTTTCCAAGTACATAGACCTGGATCCGTTCCGGGTAGAACTGTTCGCAGAAATCACCAACCTGACCAACCGGAAAAACGTCCTGTACGTCTATCCCGATACCGGCGATCCCGATGAAACCTTTGTGGGCAATCTGGATCCGGCCCTGATGAAAGATCCCTCTAACTATGCGGCTCCCCGGCTGGTCCGGCTTGGGCTGTCGGTGACGTTTTAAGGAAATCCCATGAGAAATACTCTTTTTATCTTTTTCATTTTGCTGGCCACTGCCGTTCATGCACAGGACCGGATCCGGTCGCTCGCACCCAGAGTAACCGCCACCGAAGCGCAGCAAACCGTTGCAGACCGGGCCATTGGCGTAATCAATGCCGGAAACTTTGGTCACACCATCACCAATTATGCGCGCTTTTATGCATCACCTGCCCTTGGACCCCGGGCCGAATATCCCATCGGCAGCGGAACCCGTTACATTCAGGATTGGGGTCTGATCATCGGGATGCCGGGGAAAAACGGTGCCAAACCACAGGCCATTAACTCCATCTTCAGCCGGACCGGATTGAACTTCCTTCCGGAAACCGGTTACCACAACCGGGATTCGGTGCGGATCGCCAATTCATCGCTGCCGTTCACCTGGCCGAAAACAACCGGGTGGCCGGTTCGCGATCAGCAGGGAAATCCGCTGTTTGTCTCCAATCAGGACCTGTACATGGTCTACGGCGACTCCTCGAACAATCCCGTTCACAACCTGAAAGTGGAACAGACCAACTACGCCTTTTCCGCCGAGAAATATCAGGATATCATTTACTTTAAATTCCGCATCACCAACCGGTCCAACGCTGTTTATGACAGTGTCTGGGTCGGGCATTACATCGATGTGGATGTGGGTAACCTGCCCGATGGCGATCCCGAATACGCAGACGACATCATCAACGTGGATCACCAGACCCAGACGCTCTTCTTCTTCGATGACGGAAAAAGCATTGAAACCAGAGATTCCACCACTTCCTTTGTCGGATTGTCGGTCATTTCCACCACTCCAACCAACGAGGGGAAAACCGGACTGACCGACTGGCATTACCTGCTGTACGATGACTTCTTTGATGATGACCAGATGATTTTCAATGTCCTGAGCAGTTCGCCGGTTTTGTATAATTCGGCAGATGGTTCCCGCTATTTCCATCTGGCGCCCGATGCCTCTTCCATCCGGATGGATGATGAAACGACCATTCCTTCCACAGGACTCGATATCACTGCCATCATGGGAACCGGACCGTACACCCTCGCCCCGGGCGAGAGCATCGAACTGACGTATGCCCTCATCGGCGGAAGAACCCGTGCGCAGCTGCTGACATCGGCAGCCTATGCCCGGTCCCTGGCGGCGAAAAATTTCAATACGCCGCTGCCTCCCGATGTTCCCGCACTGAGCGGATTTGCCGGAGACGGAAAGAACACCCTTTTATGGACCGATGAAACCGAATCGGTTCCCGACCGGAACACCGGACGGTATGATTTCCAGGGTTATAAACTTTACCGGTCGGTCGATCTGGGAAAAACCTGGTCGGTTCTCGGTACCTTCGACCGGGTGGATGGCATCGGTCCCGATTCTGGCATCCCTTACCGGTTCACCGACACCAATGTTTCTAACGGATTCTGGTATCATTATGCGCTGACAGCGTTTGATACCGATCCCGATCTGGCGGTGGATGGTGAGGATGTTCTCGAAAGTTCACGCGGAACCGATCCCGCTTCAGACAAACAACAGGTGGTTTTGACTCCACAGGCACCGCCGGCCGGCCAGGTCTCCGGTTCTCTGGCTTCATTTAATCAAACCACCGGGTCGTCCCAATCCCTGTTGGTAACCCCGACCAGCAAACCACTTTCAGCGCCGGCCGACTACACGGTGGTAATCACGGCAGGTTATAAATGGACAGCCGGAACCTATGCGGGAACTCCGTTGATTTCGGTGGATAACCAGGCTGCCTTTTTAGCGGATTCTGCCTTTGTGGTGGAATGGACCGGCAGCAATGAACTGACTCTCCGGTCCGGGAAGGTGTCTTCACTGGATGTGAAGAATTACACACCCGGCCAACCAGTGACTTTGGCAGGTATTTTCAGTCTGCAACTGCCGGTGGCCGGGAAAACCGGCGATCGTTTGCGAGTGGGTCCGGCCGTAACGGTGACATCGGGCCCGGTGACGGTTCTCCCCACCACCCTGATTGTTCCCGCACGGACCCTGATTACCAGTGATGGGAATCAGCTCCTCTTTTCCGGCGGAACCCAGGTGAATGAACAGTGGATTTTTACAGTTGGGGCCGCCTCGACCGATGAGGGAAATCTTCGGGCAGCGTTGAAATCCATCCGGGTGGTGCCCAATCCCTATGTCATTTCGAATCTGTTCGAACCCGCCTATGACAAAACCCTGTACTCGGAACCCTTCCGGGCGATCCGGTTTGTCAATCTGCCCGGTGAGGCGACCATCCACATTTTCACCCTCGATGGAACGCGGGTGACCACCCTTCATCATGACTCGGGTACCAGCACCTACAGCTGGAACCTGCAGAATGAGTCGAGAAGGGAAATTGCACCTGGTATTTATCTGTATCAGGTCAGGACACGGGTGGGCGAAATCGTTGGAAAATTTGCAGTGATTAAGTGAGGTACCAATGAAAACGAGTTGGATTGCAGGGTTACTGATCGCAGGATCGCTGCCGCTGATGGCACAGAATCCCAATCTGGGAACGGCCGGCGCCACGTTTCTGAAACTTCCCACCTCGGCCCGCGAGGCCGGTCTGGGGCAGGCCGCGGTATCGTTGATGAACGGTGCCGAAGCGGTTTTTGTCAATCCGGCCGGGCTGGCTTCGGTGAAGTCGGTGTCGGTCTTTGCCGGTTACACGCCGCTCTGGGCCGATGTCCACGTCAGTCACTGGGCAGCCGCCTGGAATCTTGGCGACTGGGGAGTCGTGGGCCTTTCGGCTATTCAGCTGGGCATGGATGACATGGAAATCACCACCGAGTTTGAACAATCGGGTACCGGACGGTACTTCGGGGCCTCCGATCTGATGACCGGCCTGTCATGGGCGCGCGATTGGACGGATCGTTTCTCTGTCGGGGGAACGGTTAAGCTGATCCACCAGAAAATCTGGAATGAATCGGCCACAGCCGTGGCGGTCGATCTGGGCACGGTGTATCACGTCGGATTCCGCAACATGGTCATTGCCATGAGCATGCGTCATTTCGGGTCGGATCTGAAACTGGAAGGGTCCGATCTCGGCAAATCGGGTCGTCCCGATCCGGCCGGATACCCGGGTTCGCGTCAGGTCGATGATTATTCAACCAACGGGTACCCCCTGCCGCTGTTCTTCCAGGTTGGAACCAGTCTGCGGGCGTGGGAAATGCCCGGTCATCTCACCGTGGATGTGGCCGCTGAAGTCAGTCATGCCAATGACAATGACGAAATGATCTACACGGGAACCGAAATCGGTCTTCATGATTTTGTCACGTTCAGGGGCGGATATGTGTTTAACGACCCCGATCGTTCCTGGTCGCTGGGCGGCGGATTGAAGTTCACGTACTTCGGCTTCGGATTCCGGATGGATTACGCCTGGTCCGATCATGAATATCTGGAACCGGTCAACCGCATGGGAATTGGTCTCGATTTCTGACCGATGAGAGGGTTGGCGGTCGTTTGTTTATTGCTGCTGCCCTTTCTGGGGAAAACCCAGCCGGTATTGGTTCTGGCCGGCGGCGGGACCGAAGGTTCTGTCGGATCCAAATCGGCCTGGTCCTATCCGCTCTACAGTGAACTGATCCGGAATGGTGACCGGACTGGAGATGGCATCATCCGTGTAGCGGTTCTGACAGCTTCCACTCCTTCTTCGGCCTCCGATACGGCCTGGATGCCCTCCTATTTCAGGTGGATCGGAGAAACCCTCGGCTCAACGGTTCAGTCTTTTGCGCTGGTCGTTCCAACCCGTCAGGCAGCCGGTGATCCGTCCCTGACCGGCCGGATGGTCCATTGTGATGCGGTCTTTATCCGCGGCGGTGATCAGGGCGTTTATTATGATCAATGGAACGGTACCGCTCTGGAGGACAGCATCCGTGCGGTGTTCCTGCGTCAGGGAGCCATTGGCGGAACCAGCGCCGGGGCCATGAGTCTGGCAGAATTTTGTCTCTCGGGCGGAAAGGATCTTATTTCTCTGGATGTGTTGCAGGATGCCCGGACCTCCTATCTGGAAGATGCCTCTGAAGGACCCGGATCCTCGGGGATTCATTCCGACTTTTTATCCCTGCTGCCCGGGTTCTTTGTTGATACGCATTTCACCGAAAGGGGACGGCTGGGAAGAACGATCGGTGTGCTGGCAAAGGCCATGGAGGATGCCGGCCGGTCCGACCTGAGAGCCATCGGACTGGAACAGAAAACCGGCGTGGTGATCAGACAGGATACGCTTCACGTTTACGGAACCGGTGAAGTCAGTCTCATCAGTCCGACCCCCGATACTCAGATAAGGCGGACAGCCAAACGACCGCTTTGGGCAGCCAATCTTCGTCTGGACCGGCTCACGCATGGCTGGAAATATGTGATTTCCTCCGGTTCACCGGTCACTCTTCCGCTTCCTGACGGGATGACTGATCTGCCGGTCTTTCCGGGAGGGCAGCCAGCCCCGGGACCGCTTCAGATCGATGGCAGTCAGGCGGGTCATCAATCCCTTTTTGCGTGGTCAGGTGCCATTTATCCGGCCAATTATTCGCTGATGGCGGGTTCCTCTCCCGGTCTGTGGCCCGGTTCTGCCGGATTCACAGATGCCTCTGCTTCCTCTTCCCGTGCCGATAAACAGGAAACCCTCTTCAGGGTCCTGTATGACAAACCGGCTGCGTTGGGTGTGCTGGCGTTCAGGGGCAGTCGTTTGGAAATCCGCACCGGTCAGCCAGACCGTCTGATGGTGACAGCAGAACCGGGTTATACCACCGCCGCCGCCATCTTCATTGATTTGTCTTCCGCCACTCAGTCGGGACTGTCGCCCTTTCCCAGCAACTGGGCGACCTCGGGCGGATCCCTGAAGACAACCGCGTTCATCAACGCCCGGCTTCATGTCCTTGCTGACAGCGACAAGCCGGACCGTGGTGTCTGGTTTGATCTGATTGCTCAGAAACCGGAAGGTGGCATTCTCACCACAGTGACTGATGATACATACCCCTCGTCCTTCGAAATGGGCCATCCGTATCCCAATCCCGCCAATCCGGTTACCCGGGTGCCTTTCCGTTCCTCAAAACAGGTTACCCTTACCCTGACCGATCTGCTCGGACGTCAGGTGCAGCAGTGGAAACAACCGCCGGGGTCCGCCGATCTGCTGCTCGATCTCTCCGGATTTGCCACGGGTGTTTATCTCCTGCATGCCACGGACCATCAGGCAGAAACCGTTACGCGGCGGGTAATCCTGCTCCGGTGATGCACTTTTCCTCTGTTGAAAATCCCACAAAAACAGGTGACTGCCCCGTTTCCGGTTGGTTTCCCCTGCTTTCATTTTTACTTTTTTCAGCCAAATCCCTGAAAACAGTCAGGAAAGCCTGCAGGAACCGCTCAGCGGCTGGTCATTAACAGCCAGCAACCGGTCAAGTCGCCAGGTGATTCCGGTCGTGGTGGTCAGCCATTCGGCACCCTCCCGGGCATCGAGACGACTGATCACAATGTGGTGGATTTCAGGGTCCCCGGTCGGTCCGGCCACAGTCAGCTGAATGGGGGTCTTATGCATGGCAAAGACCTCGAGCTGGTCGTACCAGGAACAGTTGATCGATTGGTAAGGGTCTTGGTTCATTAATCTGGTTTTAACAGAAAAATCGACAGGAAACCGATTTGAAACAAACAGCCATCGTCTGGTTCAGAAATGACTTGCGGTTGCATGATCATGAACCACTCGTTCGCGCCATTGCCGATGGCTATCAGATTCTGCCCGTGTTTATCTGGGAAGACCGATGGCAGCATCAGTCTCCGAACGGATTTCTCCGCATGGGATTTCACCGTCGCCGGTTTCTTTCGGAAAGTGTGCACGATCTGAAGCGCGGACTCACCAAACTCAACTCCAACCTGATGTATGTGTCGGGATCGCCGGTGCGGGTGCTGACCGACCTGATTTCGCAGTACCGGGTGTCTGCATTGTACTTCTACCGGTCCCCGCTCCATGAAGAACAGGCCGATGAACAGGCCCTCATCGATTCTCTGGGATCCACCCTTTCCATCTGCCGTTTCTGGGGCCAGTCGCTGATCCATCCCAATGATCTGCCTGTGCCGCCCGACCAGCTGCCCGATCAGTATACCGCTTTCCGCGAACTCGTGCTTGGAAAGGTACCCATCCGGCAAATGGAAGAGATGCCCTCCACCATTCCCACCATCGATACACCTTACTGGGGATTTATTCCCGAATCCCGGACGGCTGCCCGAACCCGCCTGACCGGTGGCATGACAGCCGCCTGTCACCGCGTGGATGACTGGGTCTGGCGGGGTGATTATCTGAAATCGTACAAGGAAACCCGGAACGGTCTGACGGGAATGGATTATTCCTCGAAATTTTCTCCCTGGATGGCCCTTGGCTGTCTGAGTGCACGGCAGATCGAGTTTACCATCAGCCGGTATGAAAAGGAACGCGGAGAAAACGATTCCACCCGCTGGATGCGGTATGAACTGCTCTGGCGCGATTTCTTTTTCTTCATGGCCATGAAACATCAGACCCGGCTTTTCCGGCTCACCGGATTGAAGGGCCGGCCGGTTAAACCCGACCTCAATCCCGAACTGCTCACCAGTTGGGTGACCGGGAATACAGGGATTCCCCTCATCGATTCGGCCATGCGCGAACTGGCTGCTACCGGTTACATGAGCAACCGGATGCGGCAGGTAACGGCTTCCTTCCTGGTCCATGACTTAAAGCAGGATTGGCGGGCTGGTGCCGAGTGGTTCGAAGCGCAGCTGATCGATTACGACGCCTGCAGCAATTATGGCAACTGGCAATACATAGCTGGCGTGGGGAACGATCCGCGTCCCGACCGGGTGTTTAACGTGATGAAACAGGCCCGTGAGTACGACGGCAAGGGTGAATTTGTTTTCAAATGGATTCCCGAAGCACGTCATCTCGAAGGATCCATGATTCATGATCCCGCCTCCTGGAAACTGATCCCCAATTACCCGCCTCCTGTCGTGGTGATAGCGGAATAAGAGTTGACACTCAAAAGTCACCCTGCGGAGCAAACCAAACTGGCAGGTTTTTGCAGAAGTTGCGGAAAAGGCAGAATAAACCGGGCCCCTCGATATCCGTCAAAGCCGGACCGGGGTCACCCGCCAATACAAAATCCAATTCCCCGGATTTTTGTCTTTGCCGACATCGGCCGATCGGCGCAGTGAGAATCGAAGGGCCGCAGAAAACAGTTGCTGTCTGAGTCCCGCGAAGCGGGGCGAGTTCAACTGTTTTCCGGCCCGGAGTGCCACGAACAAGCCATAGATCGGGCGGTCGGCCTCGCTGTTTTGATTACTTTTTCAGCTGAAAAAGTAATCCTGCGGAGCAAACCCAACTTGCAGGTTTCTACAATAGTTGTGGAAAAGGCAGAATAAACCGGGCCCCTCGATATCGGTAAGAGCAGGACTTTCAGCAATTCTCCCTGCGGTCGAATCACTCGGGGACCGGGGAATCGGTCATCGAGTGACGAACGGGGAATCGGTCATCGAGTGACGAACGCAGTGAGTCGTATCGAGATGACCAGTTGGGATTCACATGGTGATTTTAAAATCAAATATCACCGGGCCCCTCGATAATCCTCATCCGGATGGCTTCGAGCGGTCATTGAGCGCAGTCGAAATGCAGCCCCCGGATTCGGCACTCGGGGACCGGGATTTTCATCACCCATCGCTTGTTTTGGCTGATCACTGGTCAATGTCTGCGAAAAACGGGCAACAGTTGGAGTTGATTTGATGGAATTTCAGCCGTGTAGCGGTGGCATCTTATCCGGTGCTGGCAAATCAGGTTTGTGACTCAATGTTGTACGGACGAGATGTCAGGGCTACGCCCCTCAATTCACTTAACATGGCGCATTGAAATCTACAAAGATGGCAGGGCTACGCCCCTGAAAATGCGTTCCCGGATTTTCAGTTCACCAATCACGGGTATTTTCTCGTCACGCGTCACTCGTCACGGGAAAAACCCTTGGCTTCGACTCCGCTCAGCCACCGGGTTTTTCCAATCACCAATCACCAATCACCAATCACCCCTTAAGGTGCCAGTCGCTCGAGAAACCACTGACCGTCTGACTGACGGAACCGCAGCCGGTCGTGAAGCCGGTTCGGACGTCCCTGCCAGAATTCCACTGACGAGGGAATGACCCGGTATCCGCCCCAGAAATCGGGTAAGGGAACTTTCCCTTCCTGAAACTTCCGCTTCATGTCATCCCATTTCTGTTCAAGCAAAGACCGGGTGGTGATCACCGAGCTTTGAGGCGAAACCCAGGCCCCAATCTGACTGCCGTACGGCCGCGAGAGAAAATACTTTACCGATTCGGCGGTGGTGACCTTTTCAACCCGTCCTTCAATACGCACCTGACGTTCCAGCTCCGGCCAGAAAAAGAGCAGCGCTGCACGCGGATTCCCGGCCAGTTCTTCCGCCTTCCGGCTGGTGTAATTGGTGTAGAACACATAACCCTTCCGGTCGAAGCTTTTCAGAAGGACAATTCGTGCGGAAGGGAAGCCGTCTGCAGTGGCAGTGGCCAGCGTCATGGCATTGGGTTCGGGGATTCCGGCCGACAGTGCCTGCTGAAACCAGTCATCAAACTGATCAGTGGGATCCGGTCTGATGGAGGATTCGGACAGGTCAGCCTTCGTGTACGATTGGCGCAGGGCCGCCAGCTGGTCCTGATCCATCAGGCTTTTGCTTCCTTTGGTTTCCAGAACATCGAGCCCACAAACAAACCAAGCAGAACCGACCAGAAAATGGTCTTGTAAACCCAGTGTGCAGGAAGGGCTTCAGGTAATATCGAGAGGGATGGATGGCACAAGGTGATAATGGCCAGTTTAAGTCCGATCCAGCCCACAATCAGATAGGCTCCCTGTTCCAATCCGGGGAAGCGTTGCATCAGGCCAATGAAATATCCCGCCACAAACCGCATGGTTACAATGCCCAGAATTCCGCCAGTCACCACCACGAGGAAACGACCCCCATCCATGCCGCCGATGGGTGCCCAATCGGTGGGCGGAAGCGAATAGACCAGCGCCACAGCCGCCAGAATGGAGTCGATAGAAAAAGCGATGTCGGCGATTTCCACCGAGACCACCGTTCCCCAGAACGATTTGGTCACGCTGGGCTTCTTATTCAATTCATCGGTGTGGGAAGGTTTCAACAGGTGGCTGAGCGCTATGTAAAGCAGATAGACGGCCCCGACGGCTTGTGCCTGCCAGACCATGATCAGCCAGGAGGCCAGTAAAATGGCCACAAACCGGAAGAAAAAGGCACCCCAGATCCCGTAGGTTAAGGCTTTCTTCTGTTGTTCTTTGGGTAAGTGCTTGACCAGAACCGCCAGAACCAGCGCATTGTCCGCTGAAAGAAGTCCTTCCAGAATGATGAGAATGAATATGGTCCAGATATATTCGAAAGCCATGGGTTGGGTTACTCCTGTGCCCGGGCATCGGAATATCCCAGGGATTTTTCGTAGTCTTCTTTGTACTGTCTGATCGATTCAAAAATGGCATCGGCAATCTTCTGCTGACCATCCTTCGAGGCAAGAAACTTCTCTTCATTGGCGTTGGACAGGTAGCCGGTTTCTACCAGAATACTCGGCATGCTGGGTGTCCATAAAACCATGAATCCGGCCTGCTTCACGCCGCGGTTGTCACGCTTGGCCATGGAGGCAATGTTGCGGGTGACCTTCATGGCAATCTTTTCGGACTGCTCCAGAAAGGCCGATTGGGCCATGGAAAGCAGGATCAGGTTTTCCTCGGTGAAGTTTTTATAGTCTTCCTCGTAATTTTCCTCTTCGAAAATCACGTTGTTTTCACGACTGGCCACTTCCATGGCATCGTCGGTTTTGTGCAGACCGAGGAAATAGGTTTCAACGCCATCGACCGACCGCTTCTTGTTCGAATTGCAGTGAACGGAAACGAAGAGTTTTCCCTTGGCTTCATTGGCGATTTTTCCCCGGCGGGAGAGGGAGACGAAAAAGTCATCATCGCGGGTGTATACCACCTTGATATCTGGAAACTCCTTTTTCAGGCGGGCACCGAGTTTCTTCACCACACCCAGGGTCACATCCTTCTCCCGGGTACCCTTTTTGCCAATGGCACCGGGATCCTTGCCGCCATGACCGGCATCGAGAACGATCACATCAAGCGCCCAGCGTTCCCGTAAATGCGGATCGTTGTTTACCGGAACGGCCTGAACCATGGGTTCCAGACGGGTTGAATCGGCCCGCTTCCGAACCGACATAAGCAGTTCTGCCTCCTTGCGGTTGTATTCAATATCCACCCCGGTTACTTCCTGCGGATTCACCTTCACCATGAGTTGCAGCGATCCGTTTGGCAGGGGACGTGCCTGAACCGACCGCACCAATCCGGTGGGCTGGGTCTTGTTGATGGCATCCACATCGGCCTGAATATCCACCAGCGTGAGGTAGTTCATTCCCGACTCATCGGTGCGGTTCTCGAAATCAGCGAGTGGTTTCAGCAGGGGAATCCGGACCAGCGTTCCGTTGGTCTTTTCCTCGATGAGCAGACTGTTGAGATCGAACATCCGTTCCCGGATGAGCAATTGACTGGTACCGGTTTGCTCCACATAGCCTTCGATGGTACGGGAAAGAATGGCCGTCCAGACGGTGAGCGGTATCTGGTAAACGCCATCGGCAGGGGATAGCAGTCCGGGACACTGAATGACCACCGGGGGAGTGCCGCCGGTGAGCGATTCGAGGACAAGCCAGGGATTTCCGGACTCAATTTTCAGCTGATGCCGGGAAAAATAGATCTGAAGCACCCGGGTGGATGGGTTGTAATAGGTGCGCAGATTAAGCGAATTGGCCAATTCCTTGGTACCAATCCATGCTTCGTCGGGTTGGGTATGACCGGGCAGACGCAGCGTTTGGGTACCCGATCGCTGAATCCACTTGATTTCCACGGGACCGGCCATCAGGGAGGTGGTCAGTGCCAGGAAGAGAAGCCCGGGAAGGAGGACACTTCGGGGCATTGGTCTTTCGGTTAGTTAACGGTAATTGGTAAACTGAAGAGGAAAGGCAAGGTCCTTTTCCTTCAGGAGCTTAATGACGGCCTGCAGGTCGTCTTTGTTTTTTCCGGTGACACGAACCAGATCATCCATGATCTGAGCCTGAACTTTCACGCCGGAATCCTTGATCACTTTTGTGACTTCCTTGGCTTGTTCCTTATCCAGTCCGGAAATAAGTCCGAAACTCTGACGGGCGGTGCCAAGACTGGCGGTTTCCACTTTTCCGGGAACCATGGACTTAATGGAAATGCCGCGTTTGATCATGCGGGACTGAAGAATATCGACCACGCTGGTCAGTTTAAACTCATCAGCCGTATGGATCGTCAGCTTTTTATCCTTCTTGTTGAAATCGATTTCCGTTTTCGAATCCTTCAGGTCATACCGTGTCTGGACCTCTTTCATGGTCTGATTGACGGCATTATCCATTTCCTGAAAATCCAGAACCGATACGATGTCGAACGAGTTGGAAGCGGCCATGTTTAACCTGTTTGTTTGAAAAAAGGGCAGAAAACCTGATATTATGCAAAGGTAGGCCGATCCGGCCGGTATTTCAATTTAACTGACGCATCCGACCCCCCATGAGTTCCGACCCCAGACAGATTCTGCTGATACGGTTATCATCGCTGGGTGATGTGTTGCTCACCACGCCGGCCATTGCTTCGCTGAAAGCCCGCTTTCCCGATGCCTCCATCCACTTTCTCACCCGCAAGCCTTCAGAAGCTCTGATCCGCCACCATCCGGCCATTGACCGCATCTGGATTTACGAGGAAAACGAAACCGCCCGGCGCCAGCAGGTGCAGTCCCTGAAAGCCATCGGATTCGATGTGGTGGTCGACTGGCAGGTGAGTTTGCGAAGCCGTGAATTCCGGTCGGTGGCCCCCCGGCGGCTCACCTTCAGAAAACATCTGGTGAAACGATTTCTCCACGTGCGGTTGGGAACGCCTCTGCACATCGATCCGGTCCCGGTGCGGTACCTGAAGACTCTGGCGCCGTTGGGCGTGACCGACTCGGGGGATGGACTTCGTGTGGACCGGCCCCGTCTGCTGAGCGACCGGATGGAACGGGTCTTTACGGATTGGAAGGGAACGGGCAGAGGTCCGGTGTTTTTTATCGCAGCGGGTGCCCGGCATTTCACCAAACGCTATCCGGTCGAGTACACCATCCGCCTCATGACCATGCTGCTCGAACTGCAGCCCTTTGCGCGGTTCATCCTGCTGGGCGGCGCCGATGAGATGGATCAGGCGTTTATCATCAAAAAAGCCTTTCCCGATAATCAATTGGTCTGGAATGCCGTTGGCGGATTTTCCATCCCCGAATCGCTGGCGCTCATGAGTCACTGTCAGGCCGGATTTTCCAACGATTCCTTCCTGATGCATGCTGCCACAGCCTGCCGGATTCCCGTGGTGGCCTTTTTCGGCTCAACCACGCTTTCGCTCGGATTTGGTCCGTTCCGTTCACCCGCACTGGTGATTGAAGACCCGTCGGTTTCCTGCCGTCCCTGCAGTCACATCGGCCGTCATGCCTGTCCGAAGGGACATTTCAGGTGCATGATGAATCTGGAACCCGAAACCGCGTTTCCCGCCATCTATGACTTTCTGCTCGGGCATCTGAACGCAGGGAAGCAAGCATGATCCACCTGATTTTTCTGATCTACAACCTGCTCATCACGCCGCTCTGGCCGATTATCCGGCTGATCCTGACGCTGACCGATCCGAAATTCCGCTCATCCTGGAAGGAACGGCTGACCACACCTGAACGGATCGCCCGTCTGCGGAAAGAAAAGGGAGCCGGGACCCCGGTTTTGTGGATTCATGCCGCCTCGATGGGGGAGTTTGAACAGGCACGACCGGTGATTTCCGAGGTGAGACGGCGGCAAATGCCCTGTCTGATCGTGGTCACATTTATGAGTCCATCGGGCTATGAACCACGAAAGTCTTACCCCGAGGCCGACCTGGTCTGTTACCTGCCGGTGGATACCCTGTGGCATGTTGAAGCCTTTTACCGCGAACTCAGACCTGCCACCGGACTCATCAGCCGGTACGAATTCTGGCCGAATCTGCTCATCCGGTCGGCGGCGGCCGGTATTCCGCTCATTCTCATGAACGGGAGTCTGAAGGCCGAACATCCGTATGGAACGTGGTACGCCTCCTGGTTTTATAAACCGCTCTTCGGACGGTATTCCCGGATCCTCACCGTGAGTGATCACCACACCGCCATGTACCGGGCGTTTCTGGGACAGGATGCACCGGTCACCACCGCCGGAGACACCCGATACGATCAGGTGCTTGCCCGTGCGGAGTCCACCGACGCGGACATGGAATTTCTTCGCGATCCCACCCGGCTGACGCTGATTCTCGGTTCTGCCTGGCCGGCTGATCTCACGCTCTGGCTGTCGGCCATCCGTGCCCTGCCAGCCTCTCTGCGTGAACGGTTACGGTTGTGGGTGGTTCCGCATGAAATCCACCCGGGAGAGGAGAAACAGGTGACCGCTGTCTGGCCGGAAACCACCTTGTCTCTATGGTCAGCCGGACCCGATCCCGCTGCCACTGTTCTCTGGGTGGATGTGATGGGTCGTCTGATGAAGCTGTATGGTCTTGGTGATGCGGCTTACGTGGGAGGCGGATTCGGTGTTCACATTCATAACATCCTCGAACCGGCCGTCTGGGGAATTCCCGTCTCGCACGGACCGAGATACAGCAAAAGTCCGGAAGCCATGGACATGCAGCGCAACGGCCTGACGACCGTGATTTCCACGCCCGCCGATGCCACCGTCTGGCTCACCCGCCTGCTTGAAGATCCCGCCTTCCGCCAGACCACCGGCACTGCCACCCGCGATTTCATCCTGAACTACCGCGGCAGCACCACCCGCATTGTGGATGTGCTGAGGGACATGCGATAAAAAGGGGATCTAAACGCAAGGACAGCTAAGAATTCGCCAAGACCGCAGAGGTTCCTGTATTAAAAACAAAAAAACCTTTGCTTTCTCCTTGTATTTCTCTTTGCGCTCTCTGCGGTGTAAGTATTTGATTCCGCGCCTTTGCGTTTAAATGGATTTAGACCCTCGTTTCCTTAACTTCGCCGGATACCATCCGAACAGGGAGTCTTTATGAAAACCGCCGTTATCGGGGTCGGTCATCTGGGTAAACTGCATACGAAGATGTATGCGCAACTGCCATCTTCCGAGCTGATCGGGGTGTATGATGTCAATCAGGAACAGGCACAGACGGTAGCCGGAGAGTTTAAAACCCGCGCCTGGTCCTCCATGGAGGATCTGATCAGAGAAGCAGATGCCATCAGTGTGGTGACATCCACCCCGCACCATCACGACGTGGCCATGAAGGTCATCGCGGCTGGCAAGCACCTCTTTATCGAAAAACCCATCACCACCACGCTGACCGAAGCACGTGCCGTTATCGACGCCGCCCGGTCTGCTGGCGTGACCCTTCAGGTCGGACATATTGAACGATTCAATCCGGCTGTGCTGGCGCTGGAGAAGTACGACATCAAACCCATGTTCATCGAATCGCACCGGCTGGCCCAGTTTAAACTTCGCGGCAGCGATGTAGCCGTGGTTCTCGATCTGATGATTCACGACATCGACATCATCCTTCACCTCGTCCGGTCGCCGGTCACCCGGGTGGATGCCAATGGGGTGGGGATCGTTTCGGGAAGCATCGACATTGCCAACGCCCGGTTGCAGTTCGAAAACGGCTGCGTGGCCAATGTGACAGCCTCCCGCATCAGTCAGCGACCCATGCGGAAAATGCGGATCTTTCAGGAAAATGCGTACCTCTCGGTGGATTTCTCGGAAGGAAACTGTGAAGTTTTCCGGCTGGCCTCTCCCGATGAACCGTCGGGCGGATTGGCCATGATGCTCGGGCAGATCGATGTGGGTCCGGTCAAGCGGAACATCGTCTATGAGCAACCCGAAAAGCCCGATGTGAACGCCCTTTCCTGGGAACTGGACCGGTTTCTGAAGGCAGCCGCCACAGGTACCGAACCGCCTGTCACCGGCGAAGATGGCTACCGGGCGCTTGAAGTCGCCCAGATGATTATCAGGGAAATTCAGACCAATCTGAAAAAAATCGCGGTGGTCTGACACCTGCCGCCGACCAAACACTCAAAACAAAGGACAACGGCATGCTGACCCTCACCAGTGAACAACTGGAAAAGGCCATCCGGCGCGATCCGGAAACCATTACCCTGATCGTCAGAAAAACGTCGGGGCCGCTGTATAACATCATTTATCAACTGGTGAAAAACCGGGAAGATGCCGAAGACGCTTTACAGGAAACCTACATCAGAATGATGAACAATCTGGCCGGATTCCGGGGCGATTCCCAGATCACCACCTGGCTGTACCGGATAGCCACCAACACCGCTCTGGAAAAAATCAGACGGAATCAGTCGAAGAACGGGCATCAGGATTTCAATGATGAAGAGTTTCAGGAAGTGACCATTACCAACCGGCATGCTTTGGATCAGTTTAACCCGGAAGATGCCATGCTCAGCCAGGAATTCCGCGACGTGCTGAACCGGTACCTGCAGGAATTGCCCGAGAAAACAAGACTGGTGTTTATCCTGCGTGATCAGGAGAACCTGTCGCTCGAGGAAGTAGTGGCGGTTACCGGTGATTCGGAATGGTCGGTGAAGGGAAGATTAAAACGGGCCCGGTCTTTTCTGCGTGAAAAACTGGCCGCTTATATGACAGAAGGAGCCGTGCGTTATGACTCATGAACACATTCAGGACGACTGCCGGCGGATTATTGACGAAATGTGTGAGCGCATGGGTGAAGACATGACCTCGCCGCATTGCCGCGAACTGATGAAGCATGTCGAAGACTGTCCGGACTGCAAAGCGTATCTGCAAAGCCTGAAGAAAACCGTGAAGGTGTTTCATGAGTCGAAGGTGAGTTTACCGCTCGAGGTTCAGAACCAACTGCTCTCGACCTTGCTCGCTCACCGGGGCTGAGGCTCGGTGGGTCGCACCGGTAACCGGATAATGACCTCGGTCCCAACCTGCTCCTCCGAGTTGATCCGGATGGTGCCGTTGTGCAGATCCACAATCCGTTTCACAATCGAAAGACCCAGACCCGATCCGCCCGTGGCCCGTTGCCGGCTGTTATCCACCCGGTAAAACCTGTCGAATACCCGGTTGATGGCTTCTTTCGGAATCCCGATTCCCTGATCGATAATGCGGATGACCGACCAGTTCTGATCGGCTTCGGTGAAGACCTGGATGGTTCCGCCCGGATTCGAATATTTCACTGCATTGCTGATCAGATTCTGAATCAATTGTCTGAAAAGGTGATCGTTCACAAATGCTTCAATGGGCGATGTCTGGTAAGAAACCGTGAGATTGCTCGAGTAAATCTGCGGGGCCAGATTGTCAATTTCTTCCTGAATGATCGGACCCAGATCGACCAGCTTTCGCTGCAGATTCCCATACGGCGGCTCGGAACGCGCCAGGAACAGCAGGCTCTTCACGGTATCCATCAGCCGCTGGCTTTCACTGCGCAGTTTCCGAAGGGTTTCCTCATACTCGGCCACCGTCCGCTGCCGGCGTAAGATCACATCGGTGTTTCCGATCATGGCGGTTAACGGGGTCAGCAGTTCATGGGAAGCATCGGCCGTGAAATCGCTGATTTTCCTGAAACTATCCGACAGACGGTCCAGCAGGTTGTTCAGCGTTTCCGATATCATGCGTATTTCCACCGCTTCCTTTTCAAGAACAGGAAAACGGAGTCCGGCCTGAGGGGTCTGAATCTGTTCGGCCACTTTTAAAATCTGGTCGATGGGTCTCAGCGCCTGACGGGTAAGGTAAAATCCGATCAGCACCGACATGAGCAGGCCAAAGGGCACGCTGTAAATCATCCAGTTTTTAAGCCAGCTTAAGAAACTGGTAATGCGTTTTTCAAAGGCACCGATCTGAATCCAACCGCGGAACGCACCTTCTGACTGATAGGGGAGGTACAGCAGGTAAAATGGCTGACCATCGTAGGTGATGATGTCAATGTGCTGTCTGAAGGTGGAGGCGCCGTCGGTCTCGACCGGGAGCGATTGCCCGGTCTGAACCAGATTACCCGACCGCATAAGAACCGCCCCTTTGAAGTCGATGACCTGAACCATCAGGGAAAAGTCAGAAACCGTGTTATACTCGAGCTGATTCCAGAGAAAGTCGTTGGTAATGGATGGCTGCGACTGTGTCCAGTTGAGGGTTTGGGCGAATTCACCGGCCTTGACGGATAGTTGCGTATTCATCTCGTCGGTGATGGCCCAGCGCACCACGTAATAGTGAACCACTGCAAAGCCAACCACCAGAATGGCCAGCAAGGTGGTATACAGAAGCGTGAGCTTCAGCCGCAGACTCATGCCAGACAGGGGATTACTCCTCGGTCCTGAGAACGTAACCCATGCCGCGTACCGTATGAATCAGTTGCGGAAGGTCGGGTGTCAGTTGCAGTTTCTGGCGCAGATACGTCACGTACACATCAATAAAGTTGGTGTTGGTATCGAAATTGATATTCCAGACGGCCTGTGCAATATCGGCCCGGGAAAGCACCCGCTCGGGATTCCGCATGAAATACTCGAGCAGCATGAATTCCTTCGCCGTCAGATGAAGCACTTTCTCGTTCCGGGTGACGGCTTTGCGTTTCAGATCCATGGAAAGATCGGCAAATTGAAGCAGTTCAGTGGTGGCACCCGGCGATGAGCGGCGGGTGAGTGCCCGGATTCGGGCAATGAGTTCTTCGAAGGCAAATGGTTTGGTGAGATAGTCATCGGCGCCCGAATCGAGACCTTCAACCCGGTTTTCCACCGAGTTCATGGCCGTCAGCATGATGATGGGGGTGGTGATGCCCTCATTTCTGAGCGATTTACAAACCTCGAGACCGGTAATGCCCGGTAACCGCCAGTCGAGAACGATGCAATCAAAATTCGGATCGCGGCCCAGCGATTCTCCTCCCGGTCCGTCGCCCACCACGGTGACATCAAAACCTTCCTCGATCAGTCCGCGTTCGATAAATTCCCGGACGGATACTTCATCTTCAACAACCAGAATTTTCATTCATCCTCCCAAAATTGCACCCAAAAATACACGATAACTTTCCAATTTGCAGACAAGGGCCGTTCTGACCGGCCGGGGCGTTGTATTTTTGCCGGATGGACCCATTGAAGCACCCCCCTTTACCCGGCTGGTTCGGCCGGATTCCCAAGGCTGAACTGCATCTGCATCTGGAAGGTGCCATTCCGCATGATTTCCTGATTCAACTCGCTGAGCGGAATGGAGCCGATGTGAACAGTCTGCTGGCCGGTTTCACCTACGAGAATTTTACCGCCTTTATCCGCCAATGGATGCGGGTGATCGGGCAGTTCCGGCAACCGCAGGATTTTTCGGAACTGGTGGTCCGGGTGGCTGACCAGCAGGCCGCCCAGGGAATCCGGTACACAGAAGCCTTTTTTTCTCCGTTCGATTATACAGATGGTCGTTTTTCGGCCGAAACAGTGACGGAAGCCATCCTCGATGGGGCCCGGACCGTTAACCGTGAAGGAAAAACAACCATCCGGCTGCTGGCAGATATCGTGCGCAATCATGGTGGGGAGTCGGCGGTTACCCGTGTGGATCGGTTGCTTCCGTTGATGGGGGAAGACCTGATCGGAATCGGACTCGGGGGATCAGAAGCAGGCTTTCCGGAAGAAGGATTTGCGGCGGCTTTTCAGCGGGCCCGGTCAGCCGGATGCCGGGTGGTGGCCCATGCCGGTGAAACAGCCGGCGCCGATCGGGTGGAAAAAGCCATCCGCCTGCTGGGTGCCGAACGGATCGGTCATGGCATCCATTCTATTCAGGATCCCGGGGTGCTGTCTCTGCTTTCTGCCCGGAACATTCCGCTCGAAATCTGCATCACCAGCAACCATCAGACCGGTGCATGGCCCGCTGGCGAGCCGCATCCGGTTCACCGGTTATTGGCCGCAGGTGTGCCGCTGACATTAAACACCGATGATCCGGCCTTTTTCGGGACAACACTCGCCGATGAAGCCCGGTTGTTTCTTCAGACGGGAGGTTCGGAATCCGACCTGAAAATCCTGATGCTGAATGGGTGGCGGTACTCGTTCCTTCCGGAAACCGAAAAGCAGACGTGGCTCGGGTTGGTGAAGGAAGGAATGAGCTGATAATCCAGAACACCCTCACTTCACCAGTCTGGTTTGTGAAGCTGTTTCAGATGAAAGCCGGTAGAAATACATACCACTGGCCAGACCTTCTGCGTGAAAAGTTACCGAATACCGTCCAGCCGGATGATACCGATTCTCAAGAATCCTGATCCTCTGCCCCATCAGGTTATAGACAGACAGCTCATAGATACCTGGTTGACCGATGGAATAGGCAATGGTGGTTTGCGGGTTGAATGGATTGGGATAATTCTGCCCCAGTGTATAGGTTTCTGGCCTGGAATAATCGTTGATTCCTGTGTAGGTATCGCCTTCCCGGATGACCAATCGCTGATTGGCAGGAACGTTCAGCAGGGTATCCCGCATACCTGAAGGCCATAGAACGATAATCGAATCAACGACCGTTCGGTGACGCAATCCAAAATGTTCCATATAGCCCTTAAAAGGATCATTTCTGTATTCCCTTGCTTGTCGCCACCAGAATCCGCCGGTAGTATCAGTATTTACCAGAATAATCTGGGCGCCGATGGGTGTCCGGGCACTGGTGGTTCCTTCAAGCCAGATCTGTATCCAATTTGCATCTCCATTGGATTGATCTAATTCATTGCGATAGAT
>JABWAT010000015.1 GCA_013360915.1 Bacteroidota bacterium | reverse complement strand
GAACCTCAGCCACCGGAAAAACCCGGACCCTGAGGTTCTCGAAGGGTCCGGTAGAAAAAACTTGTACGTACGGTGCTTTCGAGCGGTCCCCGAGCAAAGTCGAGGGGCAGCCACCGGGTAGTGAAACCGGACGTTGAGGTTCTCGAAACGTCCGGTGCCTTCGAGAACCTCAGGCACCGGTTTTATTGCGATCCCTATATGCAATTGCCAACCCCGGTAACAAATTACATTCCGAATGAATCAACGCTTCCTTCTTACAACGAGCCCAGCCCTGAATTTGTTTTTCACGAAAAAACGCCTCATCAATTCGCGGAAATTCTTCAACATAAATCAATTCAACAGGAAGCCGCTTTTTTGTATGATTGGCCCCCTCACCAGACTGATGTTGCTGCAGTCGAAGACATAAATCGGTCGTACTACCGGTGTAATACGTACCATCGGAACATCGTAAAATGTACACATATCCAGTCATGTTTTTCCCGGGATCAGGAGTTATATAAAGATACGGATTTTCGATGTACGATGGCTTCTGTTCCGGTGGCTTCGAGAACCTCAGCCACCGGAAAAAACCCGGACCCTGAGGGTCTTGCATAAACCGGACGTTGAGGTTCTCGAAACGTCCGGTAGGTGATGCTTTCTGTTCAGGTGCCTTTTGTTCCGGTGCCTTCGAGCGGTCCCCGAACGAAGCCGAGGGGCAGGCACCGGAAAAACCCGGACCCTGAGGTTCTCGAAGGGTCCGGAAGGAAATGCCTTCTAATCCGGTGCCTTCGAGCGGTCCCCGAGCAAAGCCGAGGGGCAGGCACCGGACACATTCCCTCATCCTTCCGACCAAAAATCCGTCCTACCCCACTCATGCCTGCAGGTATTGCACCGCCATTGGGGTGAGTCAGGTGAAATACAACACCCGCCCATGACAATCTCACCAGCCTCGGCCTTTTTCCATACCTCTGGATTACTTATCGGCATTCCATATTGAAATCGGGCCACTTTATCAGAACCGCATTGCGGGCAGACGGTTGGTTTTTTGGATTTGCGTTTCATGGGGTTACCAGACTTTTACATTCAGTTTTTCCAGAGATTTTCCCAATTGAGTGAATGCCAGATTCAGGTGTTCGGATTTTTTTCGATCAACCAGAAAAAATCCGACCTGCCCCGTTTGAATAACCCGCACGCTGGTGGCACCACAAATCATTTTTAACTGGTTGATTCGGTTTGGAATGTAAACATCCCTTTTCACCCGTGGGAAATGCTGATAAATTAAAACCGGTGCCTGATCAAGCAACCGGGTAATTTCATCGAAATACACATACCGGACTGACCTGATACTGTTTTTTGATGTGGAAGGAATCTCCATTCCGTTATCTGGATCCAGGAAAATGAGACCCGAACCGTTTATCACTGATTGTGCTTGCTGCCAATATGCTTCCCGGCTTCCATCTGCTGGCATTGGAACCAGTTTATCAAAATAGCGGGCGTTGGGAATCAAACCAATGGCATCCAGATAACCGATTTTAAGGTGTTCTCTCCCTTTATTGATGTCAATAAGCTTGTCATACAGTTCCGGATCAAGTGACTGAAACTTCTCTGGTTTGTTTATATGATGTTTTGTTCTCCCATCCGTACTTCCATCATCCGGCGTCAGCATCCAGATCACACCAATCTGGCGGGTAACCGCAGATAATTGCCGAAGAATGTAATACTTCAGAAAATCGTGGGTATCACCGAGGTATTGGAGTTTCATTTTCTAATTACTTTGGATGATTTAATTCAGATTCTTTTTAAATGATACATAGTTAAAATGTTTTCTGCCAAGTTTTTACTTATCAGGAAATTATCGCTGCTTTAATCTTGTCAATACAGAACCCTAGTTTTTCTCGTCTTTCTAAACCTGTGAAACGAAGAACCTTGAATCCGAGTAATTGAAGATCTCTGTCAATGTTCCTGTCTCTTGTTGCATCTTCCTCTCGTCGCTCATGATAGGTGAACCCATCTGTATAAATGCAAAGGCTTGAAGTAGTTTTAAAATACTTATCTTCCTCCCTTTTTTCTATAAAGAAATCCGGCTTTGTTAGAATTTTACGTTTGTCTAATTCATTGAGATATGGATGAACTGATCCATCCCTATAAATTTGTTTCTGCAATTCAGGAGTTATACCCTCATTTGCCAACGCCAGCAAGAGAATTCGCTCCAAAGGACTTTCAACTACCTTCACACATTCAAAACAAAGTTTGCCATCAAACTTACAACTCCGATTGCTTTTCTTGAATGCATCTACTTGATTTTTACATTCCGGAATATTCTGCTTAACCTTTTCTATCTCTGATACAACTGATTTCAACTCTGTTTTTATCTGAATGTCAGTGAATCCATATTCCTTCATTTTCCTGAATGTGTGATTTTCTATCGGATCCTTCCACTGAAAGACACATTCATAGCAATCGATGTATTTCAAACGACAAAACTTGCATATTTTCTCAGAGACATGCTTCTTAACAATTATTCCAGCATCCTGCTTGGAACAACCAAACCTTTCAATCAACCTATCAAATCCAAGAAATTTTTCGATTTCATCTCGCAATAAAAGTAGGTCACCCTCAACTTCATATTTTTCGAGTTCAAAATCGAACTCCCCTTTTTTGTTTTTCAGTATTAGGCTATAACCAAAAACCGATCCATTTAACCGTTCCTTCTTAATAATTGAAAATGACATTAATATTTGTCCTTTCTACTTTTCGTTAAATCTCTGATTTTCCCATTTTGCTATGCCCTGAAATGTTTTTTCAAATACTCATTCGTTTCGACATCCACTGCATACACATAACATCCTTTAATTCCCCGAGTCATTAAGGTACGGTAGGTGTTTTTAATAATCGATCGGATTTTTTCCTTTGCCAGCTCCCCGTGTTCTTTCACCAGTTTCTTATATCCGAATAATGTTTTATCCATTTTTGAACGCTTAGCCGGATCCACCAATACGGTCCCATCTCTGACAATTAAATCCGGACCAATAATTACACCAACGTAATCAACTTCAAGTCCCTGACAGGTGTGGATACAACCAATTTCATTTACAGAATCATGCTTCACGATCCATAAACTGGAATCAACAGATAAATTCCATTTCATGCTGAAGCCAAATTCAGGAAAAACTATATCATCCAGACGAGGGTTGTTCTTACTCACCCAATCCCAGCAATACCCCGCAACCAATCGCGCCCGGTTTGCTTCTTTGTTCTTCTCAAAAATCAGGTCTCGCAGATCACTTGGTGTATCAAGGACACGGAAATCAAAATTTAAGCCGCTAACTGACTGGTTAGCTGTTTCCCTGATCTGCAGCAAGTGATCCAGGAAAGCCATATATCCATCCGAGCCATTACACCTGAATTGGGAAACCAACTCCAATTCTGTAACATCTGCACCTGCCAATGTTGCCCATTTTCTGATTTCGTCCTTACTCCCGATATCCTTCAAGGTGACCCGCTGATCTTCATCGATAAAAAACACCGAACCTTTGGACGCATGGATGATTTCCTTAATTTGGTTATCACCATCTGCCCCATATAACCCGGACTTTTCATTCAGCCGATGGGCTTCATCCACGATCAGCAAGTCATAGGCATTTTTCGGAGCTTCGATAAACCGACCCGATCCCTGAAATAAAGCAGAAAACCGGTTCTTTTTCATGGATCTTGTTAAAACGGACTGAAAGACAGCCCGGGGAGCGGCATTTTTGGTCACGTATTGGGTGATTAACTCCTTTTTAGTAATTGCATTAAGGAGATTAATTGCAATGACTGATTTTCCGGTTCCCGGCCCCCCTTCTACTATCAAGACCTGCTTCGGGCCGGATTGTGCCATGGTCGTAAGATCCAGAGCCGTTTCATAAACCAACTTCTGTTCATCCAGCAAAACAAATTCCTTTCGTCCCGCCATCATTCCGGAAAGCGCATCGATGAGAAACTTCGATGGCCGGATTCTTCCCTGATCAATCCGGTACATCATCTCACCATTATCACCGGTTTTAATAAACTGACTGATAAAGGCACGTAATTTCAACTGATCTTTTTTTAGGAAAACAGGAGCCCGATCGAGGTACTCCTGATAAAATGGATGCCGGATGACATCATCTTCCAGATAATTGTGCAGGTAAGCGCATGGGCGAAGTGAAATATCTTCGCGTTCAACGGTTTCTGAGAAATCCCTGAGCAGGGATGCATAGGAATAAGCCTGATAAGAAGGATGAGCAGTTTCATGAAGACCGCGTCCAAGAGCCGTTTTAACAACACCATCTTTTGGGGTTAATTCAGCAGAAGTCCATTGCTTTAATTCAACAATAACCACATGTCCTTTTTTATGCTCATCCTGGCCCGAAATGATGAAATCAATCCGCTTGCTGGTTTGTGGAATCTGCAGTTCAATGGCAATACCTGCCGAATCTGGAATCACCGGATCATCGATAACCCGGGACATAAAGGTCAGTGAATTCCAATATGCATCCAGTTCCTTTTGTGCAACCCGTCGATGGAGACGTTGAAGCATGGCGTCGGCAATTTTTTGCTCAATCTCACCATGAACAACATGAGACTGAAAGGTTGATTTATTTTCCCGATAAACCAGCATGACTATAACTCGGTATACTTCCTTGACGAACCCTTCGATTTGTCAATGGGATACTTTTCACCATTTATTCTGATTTTTTCTGATATGATTTTCTCAACATCCAGATCATGTTTATGCGCAAGCAGAAGGGCATAGGCAAAAACATCTGCCAATTCCTCGGCCAGCTTTTGTCTGTCAACCTTTTCAATATCCGCCCCGTTTTTCCAAAGAAACAGTTCATTCAATTCTGCTGCCTCGATGGATAGGGCAAGTGCCAGGTTTTTTGAATCGTGAAACTGCTGCCAATTCCGATCATCACGGAATTGAATAAGCAGTTCGGTCAGCTGTTGAAGTTGTGTCATTATAAAGGGTCTTAAATAGGTAATTCTTACCCGATTCTGAGAGAATGGAAGAAACAGATGATTCTTTTCTCAGTTTTTGGGTGACGAGCCCTGAGTACTTTTTCCAACTCTGAAGGAGTTTCAGTTGACTGTTCAGCCAAATACATTTGTGTTCCAATTGTCTCATTCATTTCTGTAATAGATAAAATTGACGCCAATTTCTCAAAATCAACATCAATCTCCTTAAATGAGTTTTTATATTTTACCTCACAAACCCAATCTGCCCTGAAGGTTCCGGTATTCAGATCTGATTCACTTTGATCCTCGCTCAGCAAAATAAGATCCGGATGGTAATTATTTTTGACGTATGTTTCTGCCAATAACCTTGATACTTTAATTTTCCTGCCATAATTGCTATGCATAATTTCGATTGTTTGTCGCGTTTCATCAATTCTGCACTTTAAACGGTGCGCCAGCTCAATCTGCACATCAATTTCCTGAAGGTATCTGTGGGGTTCCATCACAATATCAGCAATCAATTCGTCAACAACTCTATTGATCTTTTGAATCAGGGTTGCATTCACATATACTCCATCAGGTAATTCGCAATTGCGCACCGGGTCGCATGCTCCCCGGATTCCTTGAATAAAACACGATATAATATCCACCGGCTGAATCATACGCAGCAGCCCATTGGCAATGATTTTTTACTTCGGCACCAATAAAACCCATCAGCCAGGATGCACGAAAATTGTCAAATAAAAGATACTTGCATTCTTCCTTCGGAATTTTCCCAAGCCAGTTTTCAAGCCGAAAGTGTGAAATCAAGTCAGCAGAGTATTGGATACCAGCGGGCACAGCCAATGACAATTTCAACGCACCTGGCATGGAGTCTGTTTTTTCGCGACCAATGGTCATTTGGCGGGAACCGGGGACCTGAATCCCTTCCGGCCAGCACAGTGACACCACATCGTCCAGGCTTGAAAGAGGGAAAATGATTGGTGCCTGCATTTTTAAACTTTTACCAACATCACTGGTGGCAGGTACAATCAGTCTGGTCAGGTGTGGTTGTTCATCCGCAAGTATACTTGCCTTGTCAGGAATATGACTGACTGGCAATAACCGGCCGTCTTCACTGACATGACCAGTAAATGCCATGTCGGAAGGAATCGGTTTCTGAATCAGGTAACTGATGAGAAACATCACCAACGGAAGGATCATGGAATCTCCTTCAACGCGTTCCTCAGATTCCCCGGAATCATCCGGTATTGAATAATGACCAAAAATGGTCTGAGCGGACGGCGATAATAGCAAGGTCCATTCAGGCAGAAAACCAGTTAGCACACGGCTGGCCAACCGGATGATCAGATCCCTTTGATCGGCATTAACAAAATTTAGAGTGCCAGGCTCTCTGAAACGGACCGGAAGCACACAACTGATGAAGGGATGGACTGGGTTTACAACTACCACAGACCCATCACCGGGCAGAAGGGCTGCGTCAACAGGTACCGGCGTGGGAATAAGATCCCTTCCTGATCTGGAAAGCATGTCATTCAGCGCCTGAATGGCGGGAGGATGACACTGACTCAGCCGCCCGGGATTGGAAAGAAATGCTTCAAGAAATTGAATCTGATCACGTGAGGGAAGGTTCAAAAAAAAGCCTGCGAGATACTGAACTGCCCGGTTGACACTACCCATTTCAAGCAACCGGTACCAATCCTGCTCTGAAAACCGGTTCATATCACTTTGGAAAAGGCCCGGCGGCCCTTGGGTTTCACCTCAATCCGGATGGGTTTACTGAAAAATGCAGGAAAATCTGTTATCACTGGTATCTGAAAAGCGAAGGCAAGACCGGATTTTCCAAAATGACTAATGGTTTGTAAGGGTAACCCGGTTCCTTCAATTTTTACCCAGTCGAGTTCTTTAACAGAGGCATCGGTAAAGGTTAACCACAATTCCAGATGCCCATCCACCGGTTTTAACCGAAAAAGCAGATCGTCATTTCCGTACAGAACCTCGCCAGTATCAACAAAGGCCTTTAATTTTTCTGTTAAACTTCCCATATGTCTACCACCAAGTGCACCCAAAATAGCACCAATCCCAGGTGCTACTATTCCAGAAATTGCCCCTGAGTTGAAAATTGCACCAATTCCTCCCCCACTACTTGCCGCCAGTTTATTTCCATAGTCCTGAAAACCCTGAATCAACGGCAGGATGGTATCAGCCAATTGGTTATGCCGGGAATCCATTTCCTCCGCCCATTCTAATGCCCGGAATGTCTGCTGCCGCATCCACTCCTGAACGCCCTCCTGATATCCCAGCGGATCTTCCCATTCAATAATATTATGATCCGATAGCCAGTACAGTTCATCATCGTGAATCGAATTCAGATTAACAGTGGATTGTAAAATCTTTTTAGTAATTTCTTCCGGTATTTTTTCTGCATACCGGTTCAATTGGGACTCGTTCATTGTGCCAACGGCTCGGATCATAAAAATTCGCGGGAGTCCCCGCCCGGTCCAGACCGGATCACCAACAGTCCCCTGTTCTGCACGCATGGTGACCGGTACCACACGAAAAAGAAAATTGGTTTCCGGAGAGGGAGTGGTTAATACAAGGACTTTCATTTGCGGATTATCAATCTGCCAGATTTGACCGGATTCGGGCGAACAAATTTCTTCACCTGCCATTAAATCTGAATAGGATTGCTGAATGAATTCTGGTGGCACGTCATTCTGATCCCAATCCGCCCGGGTTGGAAAATTAAACTGGATCATATCGGCGTAGTCAGACCACTGTCTGTCTTGCGAGACAAGTTGATTGGCCAAATCCCCTTCAGTTATTGAGGTTTCCTTCCAAACCCAGCGACGGATGAGGTCTCCCCGATCCCCATCAGAGTCCAGGATAGGTTTCACGTCCATATTTTTCATATAAATCTTTTGTTAATCGTTTAAGGTCCGAAATAAACCGGGTTTCTAAATCCATCAAAAGTTTACCTGCCGATTCGGAATTGTTCCAATCGGGTAAACGGGCCAGCCGCCGGCGCCAGATTAAAGGTAGGCTTTCCGAACCATTTTCATCATTCAAAATCCGCAATTGTTTTTTAAGGAGGTACTCTGCTGAACTTGTTCCTCTCAGAAGCAAAGCATTCTGAACGGATTTGAGCGTAAAATCAGTATTGAACACCAGATACCATGCAGTAGCCACGAGTTCACCAGGCGGTTTACCTGCCATAACCTGATTGACTAATTCAGCGGATACATCAGAAATAAATTCAGTGTATGATAATTCAACGGACGGGTCAGACCATTCGACCCCCTCGTTTAAGGAATTTGACTGGCCGTCGGTTTCTTCATCCTCCCGGGACGAATCGTGAAACAATTCCCGGACAATTCCAGCCTTACTGGTAATTGCATTGGTAACCGATCGTTTCCATGACCATCCGTTCATTTCTGAAAAGGTGAGTGTCAGATTTTCTCTAAGTTGAGTTTTCATTGCCGGCGTCCAGTTGCCTGCCGGTTCCGGAAATTGCTGGTGTTGGGTTGATTGAATCCACAATCTGAGAAAATCATCCGTATCAAATTCTTCCCTGTTCAGTAAATCCGCTGTGCGTGCATAGCGCTTTTTCTGATAAGAGGCCAGAACATGATCATTTTCCAGTTTATCAAGTGCCTCGGTAATCACTTCCTCAAAATTATTGTACCTGGGATTGATGTGTGAGTACCTGTATTCCATCAATTTGTTTCTGGCAACTAACCACAAATAGGATGTCGGATTATCGGGAACAGGTGCACCATTGCTAATTGCCTGCCAGACACTGGAAACGACGTCGGTAACAATTTCATGAATAAAACCATAATCCTTGCGGTAACTGGTGGTATAAACGATGTCACGGACGTACTGATAGAGGAAGGAATGGGTAGCTGCAGACATTTGGCCTGATGTCATACCTTCAAAGATTGATTTGAATTGGTCCTTCTCCTGAAAGGAACGAGAGTGTGGTGTTTGAAAATCTTCACTCATAGCTTTGAACGAACGCCGCCAGTTTTTCCATCAGTTCATGTTTCTTTCCTTCAGAAAGCTTCCCTTTTTTATCAGTCAGCGTTTTCGGCCGGAACCAGAGAAAATGGTCAATTAATGCCACACAGGGTTCATCCACCGGTTCGGAAACCGGATCGAGATAAACGATGACTTCCGCTTGCCGGTTTTTCAATTTGGTGGATAGTGGCACCCACTGAACCGTGCGGGATGGTTCGCTTGGTTCCTGGTTTCCGGTTATGCCCGGCCGGAAGTCGTGATCTGTACGGGTTTTACTTTCATCGCGGAACTGTACCCGGGAATCAGGAACCAGCCAGACCTGGCCCGGCTTCAACCCGGCCACCTTTTCTTCTTCCTCCGTTAAAACAGCCTTCCGCTCCCGGTAGGCTCTGATTTTTTCAACGGTACGGGTAAAGACCTCATCATCCGGATCTGAAAACAAACGATTGAGAAGATTCATAATCAATCTGCTTTAGTTTCAGTTAATATAACTGGAAAGAAATCCAAAATAAACCTCTTATCGGGGTGGGGTTCTCCCGGTAACCCGATTTCCAGGCAGGTCGGTAAGTAGCCGGAAGGGCTGCCGGCCGGAGTTTGGCATTTTCGTTGCAGACACCAATCTGGCCTCATTGGGAGAATCCGATCACAACGTGACGAGGTCAATTAGACAATTTATTAACCAACTAACCATCATGTATCTGATCGCTGTCTATGACATCGGCACCCGGCGGTTGCCCAAAATGCTGAAACTGTTCCGGCAGTATCTGCACTGGGTTCAGAACTCGGTCTTTGAAGGAGAGCTGACCGAGTCACAGGTGCATGTGCTGACTGAACGGGCTGGTGCCCTGATGGATCCCGACACAGATTCGCTCATCCTATACCGGTTCAGCGGCAATAAATACCTCAGAAGAGATATCTATGGATTGCAAAAAGGTCAGACTGACCACATACTGGAGTGAACCATGAAACAAGCTTTCTATTTATTCCACACCGGCCGGCTGCGCCGCAAGGACAGCACCGTCTGGTTTGAACCGCTGGTTGATGAAACCAGTCATGCCGATGGGTATGATGATACCCTGCTGGCTTCTATCGGAGATGAAATGACGCCGGAATGGAGCCTGAAACGCAGTGACCGAAACATCCGCGAAAAACGGGTCATCCCCATCGAGGAAATCGATGCCATGTGGGTCATGACCGAACTCTGCATGAACAACCGGTTTTTTGAACTCCTGTCCAGACATCAGATTCCGCTCTTTCTGGTGAACTACCGCGGAAATGTGACCGGTACCTGGTGGCCTGGCCAAATGGCTGGTGAGTCACCTGTTCTTTTAAACCAGGCATCCAGTATTCTGAAGGCGGAGCAAAAAGCCTATACGGCCTCAGAGATTCAGTTGGCATCGGTGGTAAACATGAGGCAGGTACTCAGGGGTCACCGGTATCACGGTTGCCCGTTTGGCGATTCCATTGCCATGCTTGAAGCCGAAATTGAACAATGGGACCGGCTTCCCGATGAAAGTGCCCGGTTTCTGGCCGAGGCACGCTGCAAAAAGGAGTATTACACTGCTATCGGAAGTCTATTGAATCCGCCATGGACGTTCAGTGGACGTGACCGGCAGCCCCCGGGAGACCCGGTTAATGCGGTGATTTCCTGGCTGAATACCTTGTTGTACGGTACCGTGGCAACCGAAATCGCCCGTGCCGGTTTGCACCCGGGATTGGGCTATATTCATTCAAACCGGGTAAACCGCCAGAGTCTGGCTCTCGATCTGGCCGATATCTTCAAACCCATTCTGGCTGACCGCCTGGCACTTACACTCTTTAACCGCCGGCAATTCTCACCCACCGATTTTGAAACCTCACCCGACAAGGATGGGGTATGGCTTAACCGGGCGGCCCGGATTCTGGTCACACGGGAATGGGAAAACCGGATTAAAACCACTTTGCTTCACCCTGTTCACAAGAGAAGCATGAACTGGAGGCAGATCATCCGAACCGATGCCATCTGCCTGAGACACTTCATTGATGACGGGTCAGATCTGCAGTTTTTTGAACTGCCGGTCTGACCTTGAACCGGGACGTTTTTTAAGGACCAATCGAAACATTCTGTCACCGGATTGTAACAACGGGCCAAAACGGGGTTGTTTTTGTATCCCTCAACATGGGTAAGCGAAGCCTCCCGGCGGGTTGTTCTGCCCAGTTAGTGGTTGAAAAACCGGCAAATCCGTCTTATTTTGGCTATGTCTTATCTGCTTTTTACCATAGTGGAATTGCGACTCAGGAGACAATCGCCGGAGCGGTAACGGCTTCCAAATCTGCTTTTTACCATAGTGGAATTGCGACCTGATGTGGACCCACCTGCCGAACTCGCTGATCATCTGCTTTTTACCATAGTGGA
Organism: Bacteroidota bacterium; assembly: GCA_013360915.1. NCBI lineage: Bacteria > Pseudomonadati > Bacteroidota > Bacteroidota bacterium. Next base: position 46,949 of record JABWAT010000015.1, on the reverse strand, counting down.
ATTGCGACCTATTTAAGCGACTCCCGTCGCTATGGCTACGCCATCTGCTTTTTACCATAGTGGAATTGCGACCTAATTTAGTAAATCTACCGGTACGTTTGTCACGAATCTGCTTTTTACCATAGTGGAATTGCGACGGAATCGACGCCCGGATTGTTGCCTTATGCAATCCATCTGCTTTTTACCATAGTGGAATTGCGACCTCCATAAATCCGGCTTTGACGCTTGTCGTAAATTATCTGCTTTTTACCATAGTGGAATTGCGACTTTCAGGCACAATTTTACCATCAACTTCTACGTCATCTGCTTTTTACCATAGTGGAATTGCGACCTAATGTGGTGGTGAACAAACGCTTCTGCTGGTGATCTGCTTTTTACCATAGTGGAATTGCGACCAATTGGTGACATCCCTTACAATATATATACACACACATCTGCTTTTTACCATAGTGGAATTGCGACATCATCTATATCAATGAAAAAACTACCGCCAACAAATCTGCTTTTTACCATAGTGGAATTGCGACCTTCTTGAGCTAACCTTAAAAAATCTACCATTGGTATCTGCTTTTTACCATAGTGGAATTGCGACACGATGTAATTATCCCATAACTGTCCGGCCGTTTATCTGCTTTTTACCATAGTGGAATTGCGACTAGCGTAATTTAACCGGATAGAGGGGGGTGGGAAATCTGCTTTTTACCATAGTGGAATTGCGACCTCCGATTTTATTGTGATGGTTTCTTCATTGTGAATCTGCTTTTTACCATAGTGGAATTGCGACTCAGAGTCCCGGCGGCTGACAGCGTTTCGAGTTCATCTGCTTTTTACCATAGTGGAATTGCGACCTTTTTGTAACCACGAACCTATCACCAGCCATACTATCTGCTTTTTACCATAGTGGAATTGCGACACTCAGCAAAGAGTCTACTACAATCGTAGTACTAATCTGCTTTTTACCATAGTGGAATTGCGACCATTGTTGTCTCCTTTTTACGTTAATCACGGACTTATCTGCTTTTTACCATAGTGGAATTGCGACACCGGCTGAGAGAAGAGAATATGGTGAATCTGGCATCTGCTTTTTACCATAGTGGAATTGCGACGCGGGTTCTGTATACAGAGACCCGGCCGCCATCTATCTGCTTTTTACCATAGTGGAATTGCGACCGATATCCAATGCCTTAGCAATGGAAACCTTTGTATCTGCTTTTTACCATAGTGGAATTGCGACCATCCCTTTCTTACTATGGTTGGTTTATTTTTGACATCTGCTTTTTACCATAGTGGAATTGCGACCAGGTTGGGCGAATGCATCCGGAAGGCTGTTTGTATCTGCTTTTTACCATAGTGGAATTGCGACGTTTTAATCACCTTAAGAGGCCATTCACCGAAACGATCTGCTTTTTACCATAGTGGAATTGCGACTTTATCTTCAATCACTACAGCCGTAGCGTCTTTAGCATCTGCTTTTTACCATAGTGGAATTGCGACTTGTACAGATATCTTCCAATGCCAATCGGCACGAATCTGCTTTTTACCATAGTGGAATTGCGACCAAACAATTTGACCAATCGTGTGTTTGCTATGTCGGTATCTGCTTTTTACCATAGTGGAATTGCGACATCTTTCCGGTGTATTTGGCATTGCAGACGTTGTATCTGCTTTTTACCATAGTGGAATTGCGACTGAATGTGCTTCTGCCGGTTGGTGTACTGCTCGAATCTGCTTTTTACCATAGTGGAATTGCGACATCCGTACTCTTTCAATAATTCAATTGCTTGAGTATCTGCTTTTTACCATAGTGGAATTGCGACTCAGATCGGTCCGGTGCTGTGATATCCAATTTTTTATCTACTTTTTACCATAGTGGAATTGCGACAGCACAGCATCAATCGCTTTGTCAAAATTCAGTTCATCTGCTTTTTACCATAGTGGAATTGCGACCCATTAAAAATAATGGGTGAAATTATTGGCTTACCATCTGCCTTTTACCATAGTGGAATTGCGACGATCGTTTCCATTGACTAACCCACCCTTTTTTCTGATCTGCTTTTTACCATTGTGGAATTGCTGGCTTTGCCAGTGAGTAGTGATTGGTGATGAGATTAATTCATTAAATACGGGTAAATGGGTTTTCATTGATAACATTCCCAGATACGGGGAGTACTTTTCCTACTCGTCATTCTTTTCTTGTCACTCATTCCCTTTTTTGCCTATTTACTATCGTGGAATGGCCGGCTGCACCAGTGAGTAGTGTGCGTGGCCAAAAATAACTTCTGAGGCTCATGATCTTGTATTGAACAAACAGGCACTTAGATGGGACAAACCGAGTAAAATCAGTGGATTCTGAAGACCGATTCGGATGAGCAGGACCGACTTTTCTGCGGCAATCAGGTTTCACCCAATGAGAAGTATTTTATTAACCGATAGGCAAAAACGGCCATCCCGGATATTGGTTGCGGAACAGGTCACCGAACCTTTCCGGTATGGACAGAAAGAAACCTTACCTTTTTCGGGATAGAAAAATCTGGTAATTTAATCCGTGACAGCCATTTATCCGATCAATTTATTCATGGGGACATCTCTGATCCTGATTTGATAAGTATCATCAGAACCCTGCCGTTTAAGGAATTTTATATTGCATTTCTGATTGTCGGTGTTATAAATGGAATTATCGACAAAAACCTTCAGATAAATACCTGGCGTAACTTTTCTTTATTGTCAGACCATTGCAATTTCATTTTGATTGATACCCTTACCCATTTTGATTGGTTTGATGCCAGGGCTTCAGGAACAACAAAAAGATTATATCACTCCTTTCCAACACAATATTTTTATTCTGCATCCGAGATGGAAAGACTGAACAGAGAAAATGGTATCGAAATAATTGAGCGCATGTCAGAATGTATCGGGTCATTTGAACGAACTCACTTTTTGTTGAGGAAAATAAAAAGGTAAGCCAATAAACATTCAATACATGCTGCGGCTTCTACTCTGTTTTTCTTAACGGGTTGTGCAGTGGGAAGATGCCTCCGCTGGCGGTGCTGACAGTCGGATTCACAATCATTCAATACGGGTAATCAGTGAACGAATCTGCAATCCCGACAAACAGTCATTCCCAGCGGTTGATTAACTTATAGATTCAATTCCTGAAATAGTCCAGAAAGCACACAGGTACTATTTTTATCTGTATTCACATCCCATTACCAATGACATCTTTTATGGACGGGTTAAGAGAAACGCCAATCCGATCAGGTATGTAAACTGCTGAACCACGTTCGGCCAGAATTTCATGTCGTGGCCACTGGTTTCCAGTCCTGATTCATTTTTTGTATGTTTTATATCATGTTGAAAGGGGCCCTGTCATGAACACACTCTCACACACCATTCTTGGTGCCATTGCCGGCGATGTGATCGGCTCGGTTTTCGAATGGGACAATTGCCGGTCCACCAGTTTTCCCCTGTTTGTGACTGAATCGGATTTTACCGATGACACCGTCCTTACCGTTGCCGTCGCCGATTGGCTGGTTCACGGCGGGGATCTTTCCCGTTTGCTGCATGGCTATGCACGGGCCTATCCGGGCAGAGGATATGGCGGCCGGTTTAAAAAGTGGATTCAATCAGAAAAACCACAACCCTACAACAGTTTTGGCAACGGGTCTGCCATGCGGGTCAGTCCGGTGGGATTTGCGGCAACCACGCTCGTGTCCGCCATGGAACTCGCCAGAGAAAGTGCGCAGGTTACTCACAATCATCCCGAAGGAATCAAGGGCGCACAGGCGGTGACTTCTGCCATCTTTCTTGCACGGCACGGGGCCGCTAAAACCGAAATCCGTGAACACATCATTTCTGTTTTTGAATATGACCTTGGGTTCACGCCCGGTTCCATCCGCGACTACTATCAATTCGATGAAACCTGTCAGGGATCGGTACCACAGGCCATCGTGGCCTTTCTTGAGAGCAGCGATTTTGAAAGTGCCATCCGTCTGGCCATATCCATCGGGGGTGACAGCGATACCATTGCCTGCATCACCGGCGGAATCGCCGCCGCGTTTTATAACCACATACCTGACAGCATATACCATGAAGTCACGGAACGGTTGCCCGATGAATTTCTATCGGTGCTGGCGGCCTTTGATCAGAAATTTCCGTTAGCCACCGGCGGCTAAACCGGTAACTGTCTTTTTTTGCTTGCCCGTCTGGAAAACCGGCAGGTTTACTCCTCTTATCAGGAAAACAAGGAATAAACTGAACGGCCATGGAAAAAAAGAACACATCCCCGGTTTTTAAGAAACCACCCGACTTTATGCCCGACGCAATCAAAAAGTATTATCTGACCGAAGAAGAGGCCTTTGATATCATTTACCGGTATCAGCTGGAAATGAAGGCCCGGTTTGTTTTTCCCGGCCAACCGGCTGAAACTGTCATTTATCTGTTCTGCCACAAGGATCACGCTTTTTCCATTCAGAAAAACATCCGGACCGATTCAAACACACACCACATTGAATCCTATTTCATGGTCACACCAGAAGAAGATCCGCCTGCAGGTTCGCTGAATGCCGTCGATACAGGAAATCAACTCAATTAATAATCTGAAGAAGAACAGAATCCGATGAAATCAACGAAGCAATTTCACTGTCCGCTCTGCGGAATTTCAGCAGCCTCGGAGCACCATTTGCAAAAGCACATCAACGGCAGCAGCCGGTATGGCGGACATGATGGCATGGGACGGACCGATCAGCCATCACCAGTTCCCCGGCCGGCACTTTCAGAGCCAGCCGATCCGTTGTTACGGGACTACCTGGTTTTGCTTAACCGATGGCGTGCGGTCCCGAAATACCAGTATGAGCGGGCCACCGGCACCCTGCTGGCTCTGTTTCTCCCTTCCTTTCTCGAATGGAAACTGGGAGGATCGGTTACACTGATCGCGCCGGAATTTCCGCTGAAAAAGGCGGGGTCTGCTCAAAGCACCAATGCTGATTTTCTGCTGAACCGCCGGGATCCCTCCGGTCAGGATGAATGGATTCTGGCAGAACTGAAGACCGACCGGTCCAGCAGGCGGGATGATCAATTGCAGGTTTATCAGGCATTGCTGAAAACAACACCCGGCGTCCTGATGCGTGGACTGCAGCAGGTCGAGGCCCGGTCCGCAAAAAAACAGAAATACCGGTATCTCCGGGGACTGATCGGTTCATCTCCTTTGCCAGACAAGGTCCGGTTTGTGATCATTTCACAAGACCCTGAAAAGGACGCATTTCCAGAGTTTATCTGGCTGACATTCCGGGATTGGCAGGAAATGCCGGCACCACCCAGGTGGGATACCCAATGGCCGTCCGTCCGGGATCACCTGATCGGTCCGCTGGCAGATGAGGAAAAGAGGAGTTCATGACGATCGGGCCAGATATTGTCTACGCCTGTTCCGGTTGCGGAAACCCCCTTGCAGTTGCCAGCATGGACAGCGGGAACAATTTTGATGCCATTTATTATTGCGATGGATCAGTTTACGGACCCGGTATGATGGAAATCTGTGAAATCGGAAAATGTCCCCGATGCCATCAGATTGTCTGGTATGAAAAACTGGAACAGATCGGGAAAATCCGCCGGGTTCCGCCCTGGGAAAGAAAATACCGGAAGGTAGATTTTGAGTTTGAAGGAGAGGTGGAACGAATCAAGGCCGGATTTTCACGGATGATAACCACCGTGGACGACTTTATTGAAACAGTGACCCGTGGGATTTTTGAAACGGATTCCGAAGAAAGGTATCTGCGAACAGGTATCCTTTGGATGACCAATGAGAATGAACGGAACGGCCTTCCTCTTTTTAATGTCGCTGAAACGGAGACCGTTTTACATGAGAACAATCGCCGGCTGTCTGCGCTTCTTGAGGTAACGCCCCCGCCTGCACCGGCCTATTTTAGTATCCGTGACCAGACAGGGATCCACCGGTATCAGTTACAGCAAATGATCATCGGCAACACCTGCATGATCGAACCACTCATCAGTGCCCATCTCCTGCGGCGGAACGGTCAGTTTCAGGCATGCACCGATCTGATCGGTCATCCTGCATGCACCATACCGGTGCCTGTTCAGGAAACACTCAGGCGGTTGTGCCGGCAAGAAGACCGCATTCAGTTTTGCTGGGACGATGAGTACCGGTTTTACCGGGCAGGCAAGCCACGATAACCCATTTATCCGATCCGAAATAAAATTTAATTGACTTTTAATCATTAAAAAAATAAATAATACCCAATTTCATTGTATTGATACTCGGGGAAATCGATGATTTTAAATCTTCAGTGCCGACCGTCGCCAGACGTTTTTTCTCTCCCTTCAGATTATTCGTACCTGATGGCATCAGCCATTTACAACCTGTTCAGAAAAAGCGATCCTGAGTTTGCTGCCTTTCTTCACCATCAGGGCTGGTCCGAAAGTTCCAAACGTTTTAAATTTTACACCTTCAGCCGGCTGAAGGGGGTGGAAAAGGATGCGGTCAACCGTCAGGTCATCATACGGAAACCCGTGTGGTTCCGCTTTCATACACCCCGACATGAAGTCATGGATCATTTTCTGGCTGGCCTGTTTCATGGCAGAAAGCTGGCTCTGAACGGATTCGGCGATCTGAAAGTCGGATTGGTTGAATCGGAACCCTCTCCTCAATATACCGATGAGGAAGCGGTGCCCTGTTATACCCGGTCGCCGATTACGGTACACCGTAAAAATCCGGATGGCTCCAAATGGAACATCCGGCCCAATGACCCGGACTGGGAACAGGCCGTTACCAGCAACCTGCTCGAAAAATACACCCTGTTTTACGGCACACCACCGCCGGAGGGAGCCGGTCCGTTACGGGTAACTGTGGATCACGCGTACTGGGCACCTAAAAATTACGGATTTATTCGCACGGGTCTGGGTCCCGAACGACTGACCGTCTTTGGTTATCAGTGCGCCGTTACCCTGCACGGTCCCGCAGCCTTGAAACAGTTTGCAGTAGAATGCGGATTGGGCGAATCGACTGCCATGGGATTCGGCTGTCTGGAACCGGGGAATCCAGTTCAATCAATTGAAACCAATGTTTAGAAAGGAAATGGGAATCCATCATGTCTGATCGTAACAACGTATACTTCGGGGCGCTGCTCCATGACATCGGAAAATTTGTTGAGAGGGGCAAACTTGAAGAGATTCAACGGGCAGCCAAATCCTATGTGGATCGGGGGGATGCCTCAGAGACCTACGCCCATAAACGGTATTCTGCCTGGTTCATCGATGAATTCCGTTCATACATGCCCTTTCTGACCAACGCTGTTTCCAGTTTCGCCCTCTGGCACCACCGGGGCAATGATCCCACCAAAGGGGACTTCGAATCCATCGATAAAAAGGGGGTCCCTCTTAAACTGATCCGGATTGCCGATGACTGTGCATCAGCAGAACGGATAGAAGATGCAGAATTAATGCCAGAAAAATATCACCTTGCCCGGCTGCAATCACCCTTCCGGGACGTGAATATTGATGTATCGGTCGACGGTAAGATCAGTCAATTGAAGCCGGAAAAAACCAGGTATCTCGATTTTTCCTCCCTGTCGACCGAACGCAACGCTGCCTTCCCCGATCACCTTGAATCGGCAGTTCAGGATGAGAAACTGGTTCCCTATCGCCCATTGGTACAAGAGTTTCTGGAAGCCTGCCGGTCAAAGCCAACAGAGGAGGGCTTACTCTATCTGATGGAGAAATACCTGTCCAATGTCCCGGCACAAACACCGGTGGAATTCAACGGCAAGGAACGCCTCTCTAAACCAGATATCAATCTGTACGACCACAGCCGCGTAACAGCTGCGTTAGCTGTTTGCCTGTATGATGAATATCTGCATGGTTCCTGGAAGGGCAAGGATTCTGCCATTCTTTCAAAGGATGGCTACCATGATCTGCCTGCACCGGTCACCCTTGTGTGTGGAGATGTATCGGGAATTCAGGATTTTATTTTCAATATCCCGTCCCGTCTTCTCGATGAACGGGGAGAAAAAATTTCCACAGCCAAATCGCTGAAAGGCCGGTCCTTTTATGTACAGACTCTTTCCGATGTGGTTGCCCGCTTTCTGCTCGATGGGTTGGATCTGAAACCAGTCAATTTGCTCTACAATGGCGGTGGTAATTTTTATCTGGTTATCCCCTCCTGCAAAGTGGAAAAACTCCGGTCCCTGATTCCGGATATTTCCCGTGCACTTCTGCAGGATAATTTATTTATTGCCTTCGGTTTTACGCCGCTCAGCATCACTGATTTTATTAAAAAGGATGGAGGAAACAAAATCACCGACCGATGGAAAGAGGTGGGCGAATCGGTTAACATTGCAAAAAGACAGCGGTTTAAAGAACTGTCTGCAAAGGAAATTTTTGACCCGCTGCCTCAGCAGGACGGACAGCCCGTTCGCCGGGTTGATGAACTGAGCCGGAATCTGTACAATGCAAAAGGACTATCTATCCAGCCACTGCCTGCCGGAACGACTGAAAGGGCGGGATGGCAGAAAACCATCCATGACCTGGGCTACGAGCTGATCATTTCTCCTTCAGACAAACTGTCACCATCCTCAATCCTGCTCAACGATACACGGTTTTGTGGGCCTGGGTGCATTTCCAGAAACACGCTGGCCGGCTTCCGGTTTCTGGTAAAGGATGTCCCGGTCTGGCGGCATACACCTGCCGACGACAACGGTCCTTCCTCAATGGAGTATTGGAAATCGATCATGGAAAAGCTGGAAACTGACGATCTGAAAAGCGAGGAAAAACCCATACCAGAGCAGGCCATTACCTTCCATCACATGGCCCGGTTCGCTGAATCCAGAACCGGAACACCCAAAATCGGAATTCTGAAAATGGACATCGACAATCTTGGAAGTCTGTTCGAAACCGGACTGCCCGAAGAGTTAAAGTCCATCTCGCGGATTGCGTCACTTTCCAGAAACCTTCGATGGTTTTTTGAGGGGTACATAAACACCATCATACAGGAACCCGATTACCGGTATGACATATACACCGTTTTTTCGGGCGGTGATGACTTTTTTGCAGTGGGTGCCTGGGACAGGCTATTCAGTTTTGCAACCCGGATCCGGTCTGATTTTAAAGAATTCACCGGCAATCACCCGGGAATTACCTTGTCGGCCGGGCTACTCCTGGTAGATGACAAATTTCCGGTTAAACGGTTTGCCCATCTGGCCGATGAGGCACTGGATGAAGCAAAGTCCAGACAAGATGCGGCAGGGAATCTGGTTAAAAATGCCATAAGCGTTTTCGGATACACCCTCTCCTGGGATGAATTCGATGAAGCGAGACAGTTGAAAGATGATATTCTCAATCTGGTGAAGCAGAAAAAAGCACGATCGGTGATCGGTAAATTGTTGCTTTTTTCCCGGGAACTTGAACCGCTTCGCCGCGGAAATCGCAAATCTCACATCCCGCTGCCGAGACTCTGGCGCCTGGCTTATTCCTTCCGGGAAACAGCCGGCAAAGACACGGACTCGCCTGGTAAAAAACAGACCGACCAACTCATCGAAAAAATCAACCAGATCGTTTTCAAACGATTAAAGGGTCAGGATACCGAACCCATGCTGGTGGCCGTGGCCGCCCGTTGGGCCGAATTTGAATCACGTCTCATTAAAAACCAACCGAAGGAGCAAGAGTAATCATGCAATATCAACAGCGCCCGCAAAATAGTCCTGGTCCAAGGCCGCAGCAAGGAGGGGGCAGACCAGAAAGACAAACAGCAGAGGACAAGCTTTCGGAAGTTAAAAAGCAGTTTGGTGAAAATTTTTACCAACTGATTTTAAGTCCGAAAAGCCCCGAAACCTACAATGAGTATATTGAAAAGGTTAAGGGTTTTGTTGAGAAAAATTCGAATGAAATGACAACCTCTCAGATACGAAATATTTTCTCGACACTGAAACGACCCGACCTGACTGTTCTCGATGTTCACAAACTCCGGCCCAAAATTGCCTATGCCTATGGCCGGGCTGAAAAGGAGGGATTTAAAAACCTGCTTCTTTTACTGGACGATCAATTCAGACAAGTCAAAACGGACAATCAGAAAACTGAATTAGTTGAATTTCTTGAATCAATCATAGCCTTTCACCGGTTTTTTGGGAGAAAATAACCATGCACAAACTACAGTCAAAAATCATCATCTCCGGTTCCATCGAGGCCGTAACCGGCCTTCATATCGGCGGCTCAAAATCAGCCATGGATATTGGCGGCATTGATCTGAATGTTATCAAAACGGCCGGCGGGGTACCGTTTATTCCCGGCAGCTCCCTCAAGGGAAAACTCCGGTCCATCCTGGCCCGCGAACAAGGCTCAGAAAAAGTGGATAAGGACAATGAAGAGATCAAGGAATTATTCGGTTATCAGGGTGATCGTGACGGCTCCAATGCACAGATAACCCGTCTGATATTCAGGGATGCCCTGCTCGATGTGAAGCATTTTAAAAACACTCCTGAATTTAAAGAGCTGGAACTTCCTTACTCGGAAAGCAAGTGGGAGAATACCATTAACCGTAAGACTGGCACAGCCGAGCATCCGAGGCAGTTGGAAAGAGTGCCCGCCGGGGCCCGCTTTTCTTTCGAAATTGTGTACAACCAGTTCGATGATGGCAAAGAATCCATCCACCTGGATATGCTGGCCAAAGCCATGCGAATTCTCGAAGATGACTATCTGGGCGGACAGGGAAGCCGTGGCTATGGAAAAATCCGGTTTTCTGATGTTGTCAGCACGAAAAAGACCATTCGCGATTATGAAGAAAATGCCAACGGTACACCTGTGACCATCAATTTCACCAGATAGGATGGGAACGACGATGTTGCCAATTCTTCTACGGGTTCCCTCCGGTTCCCGGTTTCATCTGGGGAAAACCGATGTGGATGATACGAGTCTGTATATCCACTCGGATACCCTTTTTTCTGCCTGGGTCAACATGTTTCAGTGGATGTATGGCAGTGGTCAGGAGATGATCGGCACTGCAAGGGCAGGGCGGTTCAGACTTTCTTCAGCATTTCCCTGCATCGAGATTCCCGAACTGAACCGTGTGGTCCGCTTTCTTCCCCGGCCCGATATTGCCTACCGGCAGGAAGGATCCGATGAGGTGAAAAACCGGAAAGTTCTCAAAAAAATTCAATGGGTGAGTGAGGGTGTCTATGCCCGGATTTCCGCAGGACTTTCCGTAAACGGGAATCACATCGGTACCAGCTACTCTCTGCAGAAATCAAACAAGGATCTTATCCGTCTGGGAAAATCATTCCTTGCACTGACAACCGAGATCCCGGTCGGTGAACCCGGCTTTTCCTTTCTGGAAACCCTCGAACTGCCGAAGGTAACCGTTCATACCGATGATAAAACGGGCAGTCTGTATCAGGAAGCTTCCTTCCGGTTGACTGAGCCGGTAAGGGTACAAACCGGAACAACGGAGATGACACTGGTTCCGGCATTTTACTTCCTGCTGGACCACCAGCTGGAAACACCGGAACTGAACCGGTATCTGGCCGCCCTGCGCATGCTGGGCGATGAAGGCATCGGTGGCAACCGCTCAACGGGCTGTGGTAAATTTTCACCGGTGGTACCAAACGACTTTCAACAAAAACCAGACAGAACAAGTCCGCTTGTCTTTTGCCTGTCGGTACTGAGTCCGAAAGACGAAGGCGATTTTGGCCGGTTGCTCCGGTATGACCTGTTTATTCGCGGTGGTGGGTCTCTTGGCCGGTTCGGAAACCAGGATCTTCATCGCAAGCAGGCCCGGTTCTGCAAGGAAGGTGCCATCGGGCGACCGGGAATCGACGGCCGTCTGGTCGATCTATCACCGGCACAGAGCGGAAACGATCACCCGGTGTTCAGAAATGGAATTGCTTTTACCATCCCATTCGGAGTATCTGAATCATGATGTCTGAAAAACTTAAAACCAACCCGATGGTTCTGGAAACCATCACACCGATCTTTATCGGCAGTGAAAAAGGGGACGTGCTTTCACCGTACTCTGATTTTATTGTTGAAGGTAATTCCCTGCTGATTCTGGATACAACTAAAATCATTGAGGACCTGATTAATATCAGCCCGGATTTGATTGATCGGTACACGGAGGGAATTAAGGAAAAAATTTCCAATACCCGTTCAAATTTCGACCTGAAAAAATTTCTGACAGGGCATTTAGGCGATCTGACACCCTATGTGTCCCGGGTGAGTTCAATAACCGGTCGAAGCGATGAAAAGTCGGTTATTTCACGGTTTATAACCAATGCGGGAAACCCCTTTATTCCAGGAACAACAATTAAGGGTGCTGTCAGGACAGCAATCATTTATCATTGGTTGACTGAAAACTCAGAAGGAAAGGCTCAGATGAACCATATGATTTCCTTCATCAAGTCAAAATTAGGAACGAATTACGCGAGAAAAGATTTATCAGGAATGGATATAGAAACCAAACTGTTTGGTTCCCTTTCTGACAAGGAAAACGGGATGGATTCACGCCATTTTCATTTCTCAGACACTACTGTTATTCCTGCACAATACCTCGAGATCCGACATGTTTCAAGGAAAAAGGTGTTTGACCTAACTCAAGTGTCACCGCAATGGAGTGAATTGTTACCTGCCAACATTAAAACTGGCTTTTCATTCTCCATTGAATCTGGTATCAGAAATCACTTCCTTGCCGGTTTTTCAAATGACCCGTCAGGTACTCTGTTGAAATGCATCAATGCATTCAGCAAGGCCTCCATTGAATATGAGATTAACCGGTTGTCAAAGTCACCGGATTTAAAGGGAAAAACGGTAAAATTTTATGAAAATTTACTGGAACAGTTAAACCAAAGCCAACAAAAAGGTTTTCTCAGATTGGGACGGTTTAAAACCTATTTCGATAATTCAATCGGTCTGGCAATTCGTCAGATAGATGCTGAACTTTTCGAACAATTCCGCAAGGCAATGGAGCTTGGTAAAAATCCTATCACAAAAAAAGTAGTTGAATCCGGATTTCCCACTACCCGAAGTTTTACGGAATCTGATTTACACCCCCTGGGCTGGGTGAAAATCTATCCGGGAATAGCCGGCGAACTTCCCGTTCCAAAAACTGAAATGCCAGTCATTACTGTTATGACCCCCCCTCAGGGCACCAAATCTGGTCAGTCGGCCGCACCAACCAACCGTCCATCGCCTTCTCAAGGACAGGTCAAAGCCGTAATCACCGATTCAACATCGAAACCACCACGGGTGAAAATCCTCGAGGGACCCTTTTTAAATGCGGAAACCATTCTGTCAGGTGTGAACCTGAATGGACTGGGTCTCACTGCCGGCCATGAAGTACTGGTTGTTCTAGATGTGATTAAAGGAAAGACCCTTCAGAAGGCCACTTACAAGGGGAAGGTCTGAGGTGCTGATCAATTGCACAAACCACCCCTCGGCGGGGTGGTCTGCTGCTCAGACAGAGGCGGCTGCTCAATTTGGTGAGATTCTGGATGTTGCGTTTCCTGCCGTCAGTCCGGCCATGAGTACCTCAGAACTGTCTGAACTGGCAGAGAAAACAGCTTCCCTTCTGAAAAGTCACCTGAATGACCCTGTAAACGATGTGGTACTGTTAATGGGGGAAATGAGCATGACGTACTCACTGGTCAGGCGGTTGCGGGAAGCAGGAATCCGGTGCCTGGCAACCACTTCTGAACGGGATTCGTCAGAAACCGGCGACGGCCGTAAACTGGTCCGCTTTTCCTTTGTCCGGTTCAGGGAGTATGAATGAACGTTTTTACAAATGCAGCACTGCCTGGGGATCTGCTGATTCTCCCGCTCGAATTTCATCTGAAGGCACAGAGCAGGCTGTCAGTCCCCGAATTTTCGGGAAGTGTTTTCAGGGGGTTGTTTGCACGCGCCCTCAAACAGATGATCTGCACGCACCCGGACCGTCAGGCAGGACTGCAGGATTGTAATCCGTGTACGCTTCAATCGGGCTGTTCCTATTTCAGATGGATGGAGCCTGCCAACACCGACAGTCTGCCCTGGTTTAAAGGAAGCGATATTCCCAGACCCTATCTGATTATTCCTCCAAAGAGTAAGGTGAATCCGGATAAAACGGTCCGGTCTGCATTTCGTTTGCGGATGAACCTGTTTGGGCAGGCGGTTCAGGCTCTGCCTCTCTTCATTTATGCAATGGAACAAGCCGGTAGACTTTCCGGCGAAGACGGCCCATACAGGGGCCGGTTTTCCGTTCAGCGGGTTTTTCTTTCATCCTGGAGCGGTAAACGAACACTTTTGTACGAATCAGCTGACCGGCAGATCGGCACATTCAGTCCGCTGATGCTCAACGATCTGATTGCAGAAGCCACACAGGTCGCTGCCGGGCTCGATCGTTCCGCCCCGCTCCTGATTCATTTCAATACTCCGGTTAATCTAAAAAGCAGCGGTCGTCTGATGGGACCCGGCCCGGAAAATGCGCCTTTTTCGGTTCAGAAGGTAGCAGACAGTCTGTTGGAACGTCTGGCGATCCTGGCTCACTTCCATCAGTCAGCCAAAGCAGATGACCGGCCATTCTGGCATGGTCCGCTTCCCCCGGTTCAGTCCGGTCTCCGCTGGCATTCAGTCAAACGATACAGCAACCGGCATCAGTCCTCACAGGTGTGGTACGGCTTTACAGGATCAGCCACCATATATCCTCCCTGGACAGACCTTTTTCCGTTACTGTGGTGTGGTCAGTATCTATCACTGGGACGGCATACCACGTTTGGGTTCGGACATTACCGGGTCCATGGCACCCAACTCTCACCACCAGGCGACTTTGTGATCTGAACCACCATGTGGCAGACCAGCAAACAGGAACTGGAAGCCGGTTGGCAACTGATTAAGGTGAAGGGAAAGGGGGGCGGAGTCGATCAGGTTTCACTTCGTGACTTCGGGTTACGGCTCGATCAGAATCTGGAACAGTTACTCACCGACCTGAACGAGCGTCATTATACACCCGACCCACCGCTGACAATCAGTATTCCCAAACCAGGATCTGGTGACTATCGCAAAATTTCACTGCTGACGGTTCGGGACAAACTGGCACAACTGGTTGTTAAACGACAGATTGAACCGGTTCTCGAACCCCTGTTTTCCCCCTTTTCCTATGCCTACCGTCCAGGAAAAGGACACCAGCTTATGATCCGGGCCATCAGCGGAATGATCCAGTGCGGACATGGGTTTATCTGGCAGGCCGATATTGATAATTATTTCGATTCCATCAATCACACCGTATTGCGAAAGCAAATAGCCCCGGTTATTCAGGATGACTGGATGTTGAATCTTTTGGAATTATGGACCCGCATGGGATCCATCCGCTGTGGTGTCTGGTTTGACAGGACAGTCGGTATCCCGCAAGGTGGCGTTCTTTCTCCTCTGCTCAGCAATTGGTACCTGACTGGTTTCGATCAGGCGGTAATAACCGACAGAAAAGGATTTCATTACGTCCGGTATGCAGATAATTTTCTCTTTCTGGGACGGACAGCTGATTGTGTATCTTCCCATATTCCCGCTGCAATCGCCTACCTTGCCGACCCATTGAAACTGAAATTAAATGACACCAGACCCGAACCCCAACCGGTTAACCAACCTTTTTCATTTTGTGGCATTCAATTTTCAATCATGGATGGCACTGCTGCCGTTCAACGGTCCATTGCACCCGGGAAAATGGAAAGAGCCGATCAAACCATACATCAGTACAGGCACTTTTTAAAAGAGGATCCAAAAGCATGGTTGCATCATATCAATGAACTGGTGGCAGGATGGCACCACTACTATGGGCCATGGGAAACGGCCGGCCAATTAAAAATTCTTGAAGGAAAGGTTCTGGAGGAAATACGGTATCAGGCAATCCCGGCATTGTCTGAAAAAGGAAAGTCAAAAACTGAAATCAACGACCTGTTAAAACGAATGCTTCCCGATCTTAAAACCATCTCGCTTCTGCGGTGGCCCCCTGCACCAGTCATTCTGAATCGTGGTCAAAAAATGTCACCTGGGCAACCCACTGTTACCGCACGGTTGGCCACAAGCGCCAATTCAGACGCACCACACCCCTTTTCTCCTGCTGAGGATCAATCAACACCATCCGCCAAACCGGCTGGTGAAACGGTCAAGCGGAAAATTGAACGAAAAAAGCGGTACTACAACCGGTTGCTTTCTTTTCGGTTCGATCTGCTTGCAGATGAGCCCGGGTCAATTTTAGGCAGATCCGGATCTAACGCAGTTCTGAGGGCAGGTAATAAAATCATTAAGAGTAAACCACTTTCAACACTCCGCTCTGTAGCCATTTCGGCCAGGAAATGCTCCATATCCTCTGACCTGCTTCTTGATTGTGCCAAAGAAGGAATACGCATTGAACTATTAAGTTCTGACGGAACCCCGATGGGTTTTCTCACTTCACCCGAATATGTGGGTTGGGAGGTTTCCCGTTTCCAGGAACAGGCAACCCGTAATATCAAAGGATTTACCATTGCTCAATCGTTGGTGTTATCCAAGATTATCAATCAGGAAGCGGTCATCCGGTACTTCATGAAACAACGGGTACCAGAGAACCCTGCACCCGATTGGATCGCCGAAGAACTTACTCGCATGGCAGAATACCGTAAGCGGATTACGGAACTGTCCTTTACAGGTGATTTCTCGTCACGATCTGCAAGCCTGATGGGTTATGAAGGACTGGCGGCTTCTTCCTGGTGGCGGGTTTTCAGATATTTGCTGCCAGACACAATTCCCTTTGAAGGCAGGGTCAGGCGGGGGGCCACCGATCTGGTTAATGCCTCCTTAAATTATGGGTATGGTATTCTGTATAACCGGATGTTATCTGCTGTGGTGCATGCGGGCCTCAATCCGCTGATTTCCTATCTGCACTCCGATCAGGAAATAAAACCAACCCTTGTTTTTGATCTGGTTGAAATATTCAGGCAACCGCTGGTCGACCGGGCCATACTGAAAGCATTCCGGCTGCATAAACTTCATCATTCAGGCAACACGTTTTCGCCTCCGGTCAAACAGGCAATTGCAAGACTGGTTCTTGACCGGTTATATGCACCCTTTTACCATCACGGTAAAGAGACCTGTCTGGATGTGATTTTTTATGAAACGGCTACAGAACTTGCGGAGTACCTGACTGGTAAGAGAGCTCATTTTTCTCCATGGCATTTCAAATGGTGATCGGTGAAAATACCATTGAACACCCCGGATACATGCTAGCACGATAATTGAATACAGTAACCTAAATAAATCTGAAATGTCCGATAAAATCATCCTGTAAATCATGATTGTTGCTGCATACGATATCCGGACAAATATCGTTCGCCGAAAGGTGGCCGATCTGCTGATTGACCAGGGGTTTGAGCGGGTTCAGAAAAGTGTATTTGAGGGAGCAGTAATACCCCGGGTACAATTTACTTCTCTGCGAAGAAACATTCAGCATTTACTCAGAAAAGGTGATACCATCCGCTATTATTTTCTTTGTAACGCCTGTTTGATCAGGATCGAAACAGATGGGTACACCCGACATGAGCGAACATGATCTGAGAAACCGGCTATTTCCATGCATCTCATTGATTCTCTTTATGTTAGTAGTCTCCATTTATATTGGGATACTGTCGGCGGATTGTCGAATTTCTTATTACGGAGGGCTTAAACAAACCGATTTGAGAAAATGCCGGAAATTTGGTAACCAATTATATACCATGGCAGGGGGTCAGTTTCTCAATCCGGCAATGGGGTTATCGGAACCAATCAGATTGAGAAGACGAAAGGGGCACTTCTAAGTTTATATAATTATTGAAGTTATCGTTGCATTCACGATTAAAAATATTGAACTTAACCGATGGGGTTAATTGATTAGTCGGGGGAGATTGAGAAATTGCCAGTGAAACGAAGCCATTTTTTGTCTAAATGATTGATAATATTGGTTTTATCAAGCATGATTATTGTTCTTTGACAATATTGGATAAATCTGCGGTTTTTATAAGTCTTTGAAAAAACAGTTATTTAGAGAATTGATTTACCCGTGAGGGTATTGCGACCTAACGGGACGAGCGCAGCAAGCTTAATTTCTTAAACTCACCATTTAGAGAATTGATTTACCCGTGAGGGTATTGCGACGATAGGTTTCAAGTGCCCTCAATTTGGCACTTAACCAGTTAGAGGCAAATTTAGAGAATTGATTTACCCGTGAGGGTATTGCGACATAACCATTGCTGCGCGGAGCTGCTCGTCTGTCTTGGCGGACAGAACCTATTTAGAGAATTGATTTACCCGTGAGGGTATTGCGACGTCACAATTGGCAAACCAGCCATTGCTACAGCATACCAGTGTGCATTATTTAGAGAATTGATTTACCCGTGAGGGTATTGCGACACTCAATGCCTTGCGTCCAGCCTGATGTGCCAAAGATATTACTATTTAGAGAATTGATTTACCCGTGAGGGTATTGCGACGGTCTCGATGACGTTGTCTCCTGTATCTGTTGTATTATGGTCTATTTAGAGAATTGATTTACCCGTGAGGGTATTGCGACAATATTCGCCGATTCGTAGTCGGGGAATAATGTTCCGGATAACCATTTAGAGAATTGATTTACCCGTGAGGGTATTGCGACAATTTATTGTTTTTTCTTACGCCTAAGCTACAGAGGTGTCACAATTTAGAGAATTGATTTACCCGTGAGGGTATTGCGACACTGTCTTCCTCAATTGAGGTGAATTGACTCTTTGAGTTTAAATTTAGAGAATTGATTTACCCGTGAGGGTATTGCGACAAAGCTGCAAGCAATGATTGCGAAATGAACGGTTTTAGGGTATCCAAATTTAGAGAATTGATTTACCCGTGAGGGTATTGCGACTCCTTATCATTTTCTTTTTTCAACGATAGCATGATTTTGTCTTTCGACTCTACTTATTCAGAGAATTGATTTACCCGTGAGGGTATTACGACATTTTTTTTTGTAAGGAAATATTATAAAAAGAGGGTCGAATGATTTAGAGAATTGATTTACCCGTGAGGGTATTGCGACGTCCGCCGGTCCACAGGTGCTGGACCAGTTAAGTTGCGCATTTAGAGAATTGATTTACCCGTGAGGGTATTGCGACTATTTCTGATTCTTCTTCCATGATGGAACCTATTGGTTCTTTCATATTTTGAGAATTGATTTGCTCGTGAGGACAAGGCAACCGTGACAGTATTCTTCTTGTCTGTTCCTTTGTCCGGTTGGGTAGCCCGGTGTTTGTTGATGCCAGTCAATGGGATTTTTGGTTCAAAACAACCCAATTTGGGGCAAACTATGGTTAACTACCGGTTTCAGCAGGACCATTTCCTTTTATTTTCTTCAGGCTTATTTTTAAACATGCATTCCGGTAATTGGATTCATCAAAGGGAGTATTCATCATGCTGATGATTGGAGTTTCAACGGAACAAAACAGCAGTAACCTGGTTCCTGCTATTCAATTGGGAATTTCTTCCTTCATGCCCATCGAAACCTCCCGGGCCAATGGTGAAGGTTGGTCAACAGGTCTCATTCAGGTGATGCAGAGTCATTCAATCCGGGTCACCGAACCGGTCATTCTGAAATCAGACCAGGATAGCAGAATTGACGAAATAATCCGGGTTGTAAGGCAACGGCTACCCACCTCCGAACCGGTTATCTGGTGCCTGGGTGGTGGCCAGAAGCCCCAGCAACTGGCCTGCTGGCAATTATTTCTCGGGCGGAACCAGGCTGGTATTCCCGATCGTGCATGTTATGCGAATCCGGTAAATCAACAATTGGAAACATGGCTGATTTTTCGCAATGAACCAAAACTGGAAACCACCACCCTATCAGTCAACCTGACCGCGGAGGAGATATTAACAGCCTTCAACTATCGTTTGTTAAAAACTGATAAATCAGTTTCCATCTATCCGGTATCCGGCTTAGACCCGGTTACAGATTTTTACAGTAACTCAGAATTCCGTGGCTGGATGAAGGCCGTATATTCCCAGCTTCCCTCTTCCACGGATATTTCATTAAATGAATTCAGGACATTGCTCGAAAAACGAAAACCTGAAATCAGAAAAAAGGTCACTGACTTTATTCAGCTTTTCAAAAAGGAGATTGGCACACCAAAAGAACTGAATGCAGTTTTCCGGGAAATGGAAACCAGTATTCCCGGTAAACTGGGTAACTGGCTGACCAGTAGTTTCATCAGGGATATGATCACAGACGGTTCCTCACCAGACTTCACAGTTACCGATCCGGAACTGACCCGGTTTTTTGGTCGAAATCAGGTTTCTGTATCAATGGAAGAATTTGAAAGGCTCACCGGAATGCGACGTCCTTCCGATTATTTTGAACGATCCGTTCTGAATTCTTTTCAATCCCTGATTCAGCAGGAAAAACCGTCGAAACTGAGCGAAGCAATTGCTAATGTGGAAATAACCCCTGTTTCAGGCAAACTGCCATCAAACGCAGAGATTGATTTACTGATTGTTACCACAAGCGGTCAGTTACTATCAGTGGATGCAAAAAGCTATTCCTTTGATAAAAAGGATGCAGATGCCCGCATTTACAACCTGCAAAAAGCTGGCGGACGCTTCGGTAAATTAATTGCTGTTATTCCCTTCTACTTTGCTGACCTTGACAGTGATGCAATGGATAGACAAATACAACTGCTCCCCAATGATCTTCAGATGAAAAATATACCTTTTTATGCCATGACCGATTCACAGGAACCTGTCACCCTGTGGATGACAGGTTCAAAAGGCATAACCAGAGAGGAATCTCCCGGTTTTCCTCAGGTTCAGATCCGCCCCCTGAACTCCTTTTTCCGCTCTGAAAGGCTGATCTGATTTTATAGCCTTTTTGGAAAAGTTCAGACTTTGCCACTCTTATCTGTTGGTCAGATTATTAATAGAAGGAAAAGGACCAACATGCAAACAAAAACGATCATCACCATTGCAAGCGCCGTTGTCACCGCCGCTGCTGCTATTGTCACTGCTGTCGATCAGGGCAAAAAGTAAACGGAGACCGATCCATGTCACCCATCATAGCAGGTACCGATACATCAATCCCGACCACCACACCGGTCATTATCCGGATTATTATACGTGATATCACCGGTCCTGTACAGTAAAGCAGAATGGCCAACAATGATATGACGCATCCAACCTGTCAATAACAGACTGCCAACCCGACTATGCATCGGCTGGGGGGGGCGTGACTGTGATTGATTTGTATCGAGCCAGGTTCCTATCTTAAGCCTCCTGTTGCATTCTCTTTTTGCATTCTGGTCCGGATGGCCGGAAATGATACATCCCACATTTACCTTCCCAGACACAACGCTCATTCACTTCCAGCTCAATACTTTTTCTTACAGTTAACTGGAAATCTTTCAGGTTCTCTCCTCTTATCAGTTGATCACCACTAAAAAGAAAGGATACGAACCGCTATGCAAACCAAGACCATTGTTGCCATCGCCAGCGCTGTAGTCGCCGCAGCTGCCACCATCGCTTCTGCCGTTGACCAGGACAAAAAATAACTGGAGGTAACACCATGCAAAGAATTGCACCAAGTACCGAAGAAATCATTACCACCACCGGTATTCCGGCCATCATCCGGATCATTGTCAGCACCATTATTAAATAGAAGCCGGAAGGAAGTAACCGTTATGCCGCAAAAACAGTTGTTACTGAAGCAGAAAAATCAGAAAGGAAATGGACGGGTCATTAAACCCGGATCAGGAAAAAATCAGGTTTTTAAACTTTGAAAGTCTTAGTAACCAATTAAAAGGAAAAGTTACCACCATGTCACCTGCAGCAATTATCGCCATTGTATCAGCCGTTGTTTCTGCCGCTGGCACTATTGCCACCGCCATTCAGGACGACGAAGAATAGGAGCAATCCATGCAACGAATTATTCAGGTTTCTGTCCCAAATATTCCAACATGCATTCCAGAAATCATCCGGTTTATTATCCGTGATTTAATTGGCCCCGTTTAATAAAACAAGGCGGCCGTCAATGATCCGATGCATTCAACCTGTCATAAACTGGCTGTCACCACGACTTTACATTGGCGGGTGAGTTTATACTGTGATTGATTGGAATCCAGCCTGTTCCCAATCTTGAGCCTTGTTTTGCCATCTCTTTTTGCATTCTGGTCCGGATGACTGGAACTGATACATCCCACATTTACTTACCCCGCCACAACTCCCATTCTTTTCTATCTCAATAATTTTTTCACAGGAAACTGGAAATCCTTCGGGTTCTTTCCTCTTATCTTTTGGTTCCAAACTAAATTGAAAGGATACGAACCGCTATGCAAACCAAGACCATTGTTGCCATCGCCAGTGCTGTAGTCGCCGCAGCTGCCACCATTGTCTCTGCTGTTGACCAGGACAAAAAATAACAGGAGGTAACCATGAAAAAAGTCGTACAAAGAGTCGTACCGGAATTCCCGATCAGCATTCCTTAAATCATACGGATTATTTTTGGTCCGATTTCCAGACCCCCTTTCTGAAGGGGGTCAAGTGTGCTCCTGGGCATACTTGAAATGTTTCTGATTTTTATTGGCCCAACTTCCTGAAGTAACCGGCAGCAAGAAATCATCATGACGCAATAGCAGTTGCACCTTCTGTAAAAAGTTCCGGGAAATATTCCACAGTTCTGTAAATCCGTGCTTGCAATTATTTCGACTTACCTGCTCTTTTCAACCTGGCAACTTTTCAGAATCAGGAAGCATCAGCATGTCGCCAGCAGCAAACATCACAATCCGTTCAACCTTTACGACTGCGCCGGGTACCATTGCAACCGAAATTCACGAAGACGATGAACATGGACGAGCCGGTCAACGACTTGAACAATTCAACAATCCCTAAAAAACAACCAGCCTTCCCTTGTTCATTATCTGGCATAGCAACTGTCTGCCCCACCAGGCATGAAAAATTGATCATAGTCCATTGCAAATAACCTGTAATAACAAGGCTATCTTTTGGCTATCCCGGACCATGCGACTTACACGCAAATGACATTTACCAACCCTTCAACAGCATCCCTCAACCATTCACCCCCTGATACTCCTTTTTTTTTCAGAGTGATCTGGAAAAATGGTCAGTTTTTCTCTCTTTACTGTTGGAAACTTAACAAGAAGGAGAAAGAGACCGTTATGCAAACGAAAACCATTGTAGCCATCGCTACTGCAATTATTTCGATCATTGCAGCCGTCAGCGAGGATAAAAAATAAAACAGAACTGAAACCAGGAGTAAATCCAGATGAGAAAAAAAGAATCCAGTGCAGACATCCTGGAAAACAACCTGGTTTTCGTCTCTTATACAATGGTATCAAAAAGGTATATCAGGCACCTTGTTAATCTGTGAAGAACAATAGAAGGAATAGCACATCATGCAACGAATCATCCCGGACACCGGTCCTTGTATTCCAACCTGCGTTGTGGATATTATCCGGATTATCACCGGTCAGACAATTCCCAAACATCAAGGTTGTTAATCTGAACCATAAAAGATCTGATAAATATGAAATCTGCCCATTTTATTGATTGGTAATGGCACCGTAAAGTCTGTCAGTATCTCGTTGACTCCTTACAGGCTGGTTCCGTGTCAGAAGGTCAAAAGTTCTATTTATTTTTAACAATGGAGTGACTATGAGTTTCGGCTATTTCGTGTACTTAGTCAGTACAATCCTATTTGGTAAAAAGTAAACAGAAAAGCAGGCCTTCATTCTTATGAGTGAAACTTGTGGGACAGAAGTAGGCCGATTGAAATGATGGAGTTTACCTCAGGGAAATCTGATATCAATTACCCATTGGTTTCTGGTGTTGTCTGACGCTTCTTTTTCTCGATTCTGCTGCTCATACCCTGCCGTTGAACCCCGGAAATTGTATCCCGCTGACAACTTCCGGGGTTATTTTTTATTGGCGTTTGTCTTCAATGGCCGGTGAAACTCTCCAAAACCATTTCTTCAAGACTTACCATAAGACGGTGTCTTTTATCCGGCAACAGAAACGTTACTTCGGCTGAATGTCGGATCATCTGAAGCAGATCAATTCTCATGAGTCCGGGTGCCAGCCGGCTGGCCAGCAGGAAGTTATCTGTAAGTCCTGCACCAGAAATACCCGGATTATCAGTATTGGGAAACGCTACAATGCCAGTTCTCAGATAATCAAGTAACGGGTATTCCAGAGTTCTGATTTCTGACTGTATCCCATCAAGGAAAAACGGGTTGGTCTGATAATTGGAATAGGGGCAAAGTTCCACACCAATCCGGCGTTCCAGTACCGTGCGTTTAAGGTCGGGTGAATCGTTCAATCGAAGGGCATGTCCCAAGCGCCGTGCATGAAGCTTGTAAACGGCCTGCCAGATTCCCTCAGCATCATCATTTTCGCCGGCGTGTGCAGTTACTGCAATCCCGCACCGGTGAACGGGTTCAAAATCCACCGAGTAATACTCAGCCCTTGTTTCCTTATTCTCGAATCCGGCCAGATCAACCCCCACCAACTGCACGTCATGGCCGTCGTCAAATTCCTGGAAGGCAGTCACTGCAAGTGCCAGATGCTTACTTATGGAAGATAAATCCCCTTCTGTTTTCCGGGTCACAATGATAATCAGATTAATAAGTGGAGTAAATTCCTGACGACTGCGACTATCTTCAATGCACTCACGGAATGTTTCTCTGATAGCAGTCAAAACCGACAACGGTGATCGGCCTTTTGCATAATTAACCGGCGAACACCTGATTTCTGCATAGACAATCCGCTCCTTTTTTAAATATTTAAATAATTGCCTGCATTGTTCCTTCAAACAACCCGGATCGTATAGAATTGCTGATCCATTGTTATTTCCCAGTGTCATATAGCTGTTTAATGCAATGGGGGCGGCTGGAAGTGGCCAGTGAGAAGGATAAGAAATTGGAATCTCAGAAGGCAGCAGGCCTGGCTCATTTGCCCGATTCCGAACTATTTCAAGCAAAGTGCCTTCTGTTGCGAATCCGCCCAGATGAAGATGAAGATCAATTTTGGGAAGCCGGCTAATCCATTCACGATCCGTTTGTGCATTTACGGGTTGATGGAGCCAGTCCCAAATTCCCGGACTGAGGAACTGCAATGAACGGAAAGGAAGACCAGCTAATCCTGTAAACAAGTTACTTTGAATCCGATTTAAAACACCGGCAAAATGGGACCGGATCTGGTGCGGGCCAGGTTTAACAGACCAACCCCATTCGGTTATTTGTGTATTATTCGTAAATCCAACCAGATTACGGGCAAAAGCCCACCCGGGTTCATGGCCCATGCTGAAAAAGGTTAAACGGTGTTCCTGTCTTGCAATCTCCACATCCTGCCAGGCTTTTACACTATTTTCGTTTTCCACCAGAACATGGAAAATATCCCTTGCCCCAAACCAGCCAGCTGCCTTCTGCATACTGGCACTAATGGATTTATATCCGCCACTCAGACATACCCACGTTTGGTCCGGTGAATAATGAGTCAGGTACCACGTGAATAAGATTTCCTCAAATTCTTCGAAATCCCGATGGGTTTTCCAATCAGCGATTTCAGTCGTGACCGTTATTTTTAGCTCCGTCCTGGAATGAAGTGCAGAAAAGGCAGACTGCAGGTCGTTAATCGCCTTCTCAACATCCTTGTGGTTGGTGGTAATCACATGAACCGTATCGAACCCATCCGGCAGAAAATAAGCAGCTTCTACTGCTACCATTGGTGACTTTCCTGCGGTACAAAGAAGGGTGGTTAATTTCATTGGTTTATACCTGGCTTTTATAAACGATACATGCAACTGCTCAAATTAAGAGAAAATCAACGATGACTTATCCAAAGTTTATTCTTCACTGGAAAAGAACTTTTTTTCATCAATGTATTTGAAATTCAAAAGTGCTCCATTACCCATGTTCTGCCTGGCAATATCGAGACTGGGGTAAGAATCTACGTGCAAATCAAATACATGCGGATCAATGGCCTTTTCAACACTTCTGATGACACCATATTCGAAACCAGAGAAAAGACTTTTCTGATCTCTGATCAGAATTTTATTCGATTTCGTTAATATAATGTGCTGAAATTCCTTTGGACCGACCCTTTTCCATCGGACCACTATCGGGAAGAATGAACGGATAAATGGTGTATTAACAGTAACCTGTAAACCGATTGTCAGCTTTTTATACCTTGTGTACCCGAATTTGGAGTGGATAACAAGCCGGAATTCCTTTGGTATGGTTGCCAATAATATTTTCCCATATCCTCCGGAATTTTCCGCATTAAACTCAAACTTCATCGTTCCGGATTTACGGTTTATATCCTTCCATTCTTCAGCTGTAAAGCTGGATGATTCCTTAACAATGTCAATCGGGCAACCCTCGAACATCGGATAAACTCTGATTTTCGTGTCATCTTCCTTAATTTTGCTGTTCTTTGGTATTCTGAGCGGAAATGTTGAGATGTTTGATTTCTTTGTTCCGCAATCGATCAGAAAGCGAAAACTATCTGTAAAAGTTTTCTTTGTCTGACCCGGTATGCCATAGATCAGATCGGCTTTATACTTTATCCTGTTATCTCTGAAAAAGAGAAGAACCCTTTTAATTTCCTCAATTTCCCTTCCAGCCTGTTCTCTGTTCTCTACCCTCCCGATTGTGACCATTTCATCAGGAACAATGGTTTGAATGCCAACTTCCGGGAAGATATTCCTGTACCTGATCAGGTTTTCTAAAAACTTGTCCCCGTTTTTACCTTTTATTGCTTCGATTCTTGTCTGTATACTGAAAGTGATCCCCTTTAATTCACCCATTGCATCCATCAGGGTCAGATAGGAGTCCTTTGTGTTAAATGTCCCATCCAGTACATTTATTTTCTCAAGATTTTTAAGAGTGGAAAATAATTTTAATTCTTCATGTAATCTTTCAATCGGTAGCTCAATCACTTTTCTGCCGGCTACCTGACTCCATTCGCAAAAGGTGCATCTGTATGGGCACCCACGTTTTGTCTCCCATCGAAGCATTTTGACCTGATCATGTATTGTAATTACCTTTGAAAGGTAGGGAGAGACCAGACGATTGCAATCCGGGGAGCCAGTTATTAAAAGGTCAGTTTTTTTGCCCAATAAAATCGCAGCCAGTGCTTCCTCTGCATAACCGCTGATCAGATGATCTGCAAATGGGTAACCTTCGCTAATCTGCTCCACCCTGACGGGTGTAATTTCTGGCCCGCCTAAAATCAGCTTTACACTTGGAAATCGTTGTTTAAGATACGCAGAAACAGGTCCCGTCAGATTTCTTGACCATATATATTCAGAAAGTGCCACCACATCAGGTGACTGAATAAGTTTCTCATCCAGATGCTGTATTACTTTATCAATATCGGTGATAAAATGGGATTCGTACTCTCTGTACAGGTTTATGGATAGATGATCGATATCATATTGTTCTGAAATCTGCACATCGGCACGGAGGTAAGCCAGTATGGTTGCGATTGAATATGAAATGTCCGGTTCTTCGGTTCTGATTAGGTCAAAAGAAATCAAAGTAAATCGTTTTTTCATTTCAACCTCGCTGCAGTGTTTCAGAAGCCAATGTGTCCGTTTATTTTTATGGTGTGGTGTTTGACAGTGTATTTCTTACAACAAAAATCACTCTGCATTCAGATTATTTCATTTTTTTCTTACCCATCCGGTGAGCGTGCATTGCATCGATAGATTATTACACAGACCAACGAGTGGTAAAAGCGGCTGTTCCGATCCAGCCCTTTTTCCTTTTCCCGGACCAAACCAACCCTGTAAGTTTTTCTTAACAATGGTCAGTTAATGAAAGTATCAGTCTTTTTATTCAGATACAAAGGTCGGTTAATTAGAAATTCATTTAACTTTTATTAAATCCACCGTTGAGGGTCCAGTCCAACCGCAAGCCCAACAACATCACCTCCCCCTCCATCCTGTATTTACGGTGTCGGAAGAAAGCGTTAACAAATGCACCTTACACCGGCAAACCCTTCTCACCATTCCGGTAAGCGATCTGCAGCTTTTTCAGGAAAGAGAGCCGGTAAAGCAGCAGATCCTTTTCCCGTTTGAACTTCCGGGGCCCGGCATACCGGCCGAATACCCAGTAACCATCGGCCAGGCAGGTGTCGTCAATCCGGTCTGCCACCCACAAAACCGGTAACGTGATACCAAAGACCATGTATCTTGATAGCAGCATAACCATAAACCGTTCAACCGGCAGGAAGGAGCTGAGTATCCCATTCAATTCCGCAATGATATTGGCGGGGACGAATGCCGTTCCGTTTTCCCGCATTTCCTCCGGTGTGGAGCAGTAGTTCAGGTCCAGATTCACCCACGGAGATTGTAACCCAACTTTTGCCTGATTAATCACCCGCTGTTCCAGCAGCAGCAACGGCGGTCCCGGATTGAGCCGGAACGCCCGGTCCCACTGAATCTCATCATCAACCGTCAAAGGGAAGGTTCTCCCGCTGGCTTCCATCATGGTTGACAGCACACAATAAGTAAAACTGGTACGAAGCCGGTCTTCAGGCGGAATGAATTCATTGTACTGGATGATCTTTAACTCAACCATGAATTGCAAAGCCCGTTCTTCTGTCAGAGCAGGAAACGGATTGCCCAGATGATTGTTAATGGGGTCCCCATCTTCCAGCATGATATACCGGTTACCTTTCACCCGTTTATAGCTGTACATCGCTCATGGCTCCTTTCTTTTTCAATGACGGCGTTTAATTTCGGTTCAGTCGATTCTCGATTTCAATTCTGTATAAATCTGCAGAAACAGGCTGGTATCCCCTTCCTCCGGCCGGAAGTCCCGGTCAGCCAGCATGGCTTCCACAAAGGCAGTGGTGGTGATTGGCGGCAGATGGGTGCCAAAAAACCGGTCACATTCCCAGATAAACAGATTAACCAATTCTTTCACCTCATCCGGGGTTTTGGTCAGCGTGGTCAGGCCGGCCTGCACCGGCACGGTGAGCAGTTTCTTCGGCTTCTCATAATGAAGTCCGAAACCCGCCCATCCGAATTTGGGGTACCGGGTTTGTACCCGGAATACCGGATAGTGCGACCGGAAGTGAGAAAACATCGTCAGATCAATGACGGTAATGACAAACAGACAGAGAATGAAATTGTCGAGGTTTTCCTTATCCACCCATCTGAGATCCGTTTCCATGTTTTCCCAATCCGGTCCGCCAAAGAATACGGTGGCGGAATCAATCCGCCATTCCTCAGGATGTTCCATGATCAGATGGTTTGGTTGCTTGAAATGAATGCTTGTCAGATCGGAGAGAAACTGAGTATACAGGTAGGCATGGAGGTTCATATTGTTTCCTTTCATTTTAATGCAAATCCCATGGGTTTTTTAAGGCTGCGGTTCAGCAGTTCTTCTTCACAGAAGCCGATGATTTTACTCAGCGTGGTGTCGGTGCCGCTCAGGATGGATTCCAGTTCGGACTTTCTGGTAACGTTTTCAATCTGTCCGCCGGAGAGTTCGAAATCGCCGGCCAGAATCGCCGCTTCATCGGCCGACAGAAAGGGCAGCCGGCTGATCCAGATGCTGGCGCGTACTTCAGCCGGCGGTATCGGGAATTCCATCTTGAACAGGAAGCGGCGTTCAAAGGCCGGATCCAGATTTTCAAGCAGATTGGTCGTGGCAAAAAACAATCCGTCAAAAGTCTCGAGCTTTTCCAGCAGGATGTTCTGCATGGCATTGTTCATTTGATCCACACTGGAATTCACCTTCAGGCGGTTTCCGATGAGGGCATCGCTTTCATTAAAGAATAAAATGGGCTCAACTGACTGTGCCTTTTTAACCGTTTCGAAATAAGAGAAGATGCTCTCGAGGTTTTTCTCGCTTTCGCCCACCCATTTATCCCGGATTTCCGAAATATTCACCTTAAAAACAGCCCGGCCGCTTTCCCTCGCCAACTGATTAACCAGCTCGGTTTTACCGGTTCCCGGCCGTCCGTAGAATAAAAAGGTCAATCCTTTTGATACAGCCCGGGTATTCAGCCGAGTCGATACCTCACGGTATCCGGTCTCACTCAGCAATTTCCTGATCATCCCGATCCGCGGTTCCAGGTCGGTTGGAAAAGACAGACTGACCGGCGGTATTTTATCCGGCAGCGACCATGCTCCCAGATTGGTGTTGGGTAACTGGTCCGTATCCATTTTCTGAATCTGACCCAGCCAGTCGGTCACCACCGACGGTGTCAGTTCCATGATCAGTGATTTTCGGAAATGATCCTTGATAAAGACCAGCATTTTATTCCGGATGACACCGAGTTTACCCTGAAGCACCATCTGTTTTTTCACAATGGCCTCACTTTTATGATGGGCGCAGAATTTATCATAAAATTCTTCCAGATCCAGTCCCTCTTTCATATTCAGACATTCACCGGCCGCCAGCAACATGATCAGTTGTTCTTCGGGATCCGTAACACGGTTAACCAGCCACTGGATTTCACTCATCCCGGCGCAGTGTTCAATCAGACCCGACAATTCTTTCAGCACGTCCCTGCGGGTCAGATCGGTTTCATCGGGTAAGCGGGCCAACTGCTCGGCACGAACGATCAGATCAACGAAGGTATCGGGCAATTTATTCTCGGTGGAAGGATCTTCACCTTTCAGTATTTCATGAATATGGCGACGGGGAATGAAGAAGGAGAGTCCCTCACGTGATTCATGAAAGAACGTATTCCGTTCGAAAAAAATCAGCTTTCTTTCCTTCAGTGTCAGCAGGCATTGATACAGCCACGGACTATCGGCCATCTTCAGTCCCAGATTCCCGAAAAAATCGCCAAAATCCAGTGAAGACTGACGGATGGACATGGTAACCATGGCCGCATACAGAATGGCGGTACGCGGATCGAGCTGCAGGCGGTCTGCCAGCTCGGTTGTCGAGGCAGATTTCAGGTTGCGGTTGGTGAACGGATTGCCTTTGTCCTCTTTTTCCGGATTGTACAGTACAATCAGATCGATCAGGTTTTTGCCGGTCTTGCTCATGGGTTTATCCTCCCTTTTTTACATAGGTACGAGGGCAAACCATAACCGGTTTATGGTCTGATCAGACCGGAAAAATTTTGGTTGTTTTTTGGCAGGTAAGCCGACAAACAGGCCCTATCGAGAGGCCTGCCTGTTGGTCACTGTCTCCGTTCAGGCGGCTTCGATCCATTCAGGATTTGATCAGGAAAAGAGGTGGGTTAACTGTCCCTGAACCCAACGTTAAGAGTGGCCGGTTTAACCTGCACCACAGAAATGTCCATTTTCTGCAGGTATTGTGAGGGGCAGGTTGTTCTAATCAGTCAGCCACCGGAACCAGGTCTTTTGATCAATCAACGGGATATTGTTCTGTTCGCAAACGGTCATTGTGTGGCCCGTTCCGCCGGCCATTGGATTGGTTAAATCGTCATAGAAAATACCAAAAGAGGCCTGCCTGATATCGACTGTCCCGATTGCTTTTATGGTGTCCCGGATTATATACGCTGCTTTTATGGTGTAAGGGTTTTTCTCGCCGGCGACAAACTTGTCAATCAGGTTTCCGGTTTTTTTATGTTGTTTGGATTGATACACCACATCGGATTCAGCCGCAATATTGATGGTATCCAAGGAAATGGTTTCGAATGCCCGGTTGGTTTTTCGTCTGTGTCCAGAATACGGAGTAATGACTTGTAACCGTCTGTTGTCGACGGCGGTAACTCCATCAGAAAACAATTGGTCAGACCCTTCTGCATTTCCGCTTCTGAATACCATGTCTATGGTAGAAGACGCTAACAACTTTCCAAGTGCTGTCAGCTTTTCCTTATCTGCATCAATTACCTTTCTTTTTCCTTCAAGAAGAATAACAGAACCGCGTTTATCGAACTGTTTAATAAAGTCGTTTAATGTCATTGTTTTATCCTTTACAAGTACCGCTGGCAATTGCTTTTAAAAATGGGTTGTGGTTTCCGGACCGGATGTCTGAAGAATCAGACCGAATCATTTGATTGAGAAATCAGGACAACCTGCAAATAAGGAAAAATATTGGCACGTCAGTGAGATCAACGCGCTGTATGTCATTGACCGGCCGTCAGTCGTTCACGGCCGGAAACCGGTGAGAAGCCGATCTACCAGCCGGTAAATGGCAGCCACTTCACCAAACCGGAGGAAATCTCCCGGGCGGTGTGGTTCATAGTACCCTGCCGAAATATTAACACACTCCATGTGAGCAGCCAGATAATAGGTATCGGCCGACTGCCCCGTTTTTATTTCCAACGGATGGCCCGCCTCGTGAGAAAAGCGAATCAGCCTGCTGATAAACCGGTTGGAAGCCAGTTGTTTCCCCGCATAGGACGTGATGAGGTCATTCGATCCTTTACGGTCGAGGGTGAGTCCCCAGCTTGATTTTTCGATCAATTCGGGATGTACGGATTGAATGCCGATGGAGCCCACTTCCTCCCCCACCGTAAACAGCACCCGGAAGGGCGTTTTTGTGCATCGTGCAAGCGTCAGAATAATGGCAATTCCTGCTTTATCATCCCACCCGATCTGATGTCCCGGTGAAAACCAGCAATCTTCTTCCACCACCAACTCGCCCATGACCTGGTCATCCGGCCGCTGTGCCGTATCCATGTGAGCATTGAGGAGCGGGAGGAGCCCGGTTCCGCGGAAACCACCCACATTTCCGATTTCATCGGTCATCAGGTCAAATCCGGCTTTGGTGAGTTCCCGTTCAATCAGACTGGCCACCACCGCTTCATGCGGATGGCGGGCATAGAGTGGTGCCAGGGTCAGCAGGTAGGATCGTATGGTTTCTTCAGCCGTCATGTTACAAAAATAATCCGGCAGACCATAATGGGTTTATGGGAGTGAAGGACGGTCAGATTTTCTGATTCAATGGCCATACCTGGCAGAAGGCTCTTTACACCTTTCCCCTACTCCTCTTTCCCCCAACTCCCCACCAGCCAGCCGACCAGGCCGGCCAGAATGACCGGCAGCCAGGACGTGGACTCCGGTTTTTCGGATTTCTCCGGGGCGGGCGACCGCAATATCCGGTACGCCAGCCAGATAGCGATCACAATAATCAATCCGGTCATGAGCTTGCTCCTTTACTTCATTTAATCCAAAGTCACTTTTACTTTTTTGCCTGTTTTTGTCAATCCATCAACTGTTTTTCAAAAATCCCTTTGGTCTAATAGGGCACCTGTTCATGCTGATGTTTCAGCTTTTCGGTCAGAGTATTTGCCCGGTTGATCATCCGGATGAGCATATCCATCTGCTGCTTCCTGTGCTGCCTCAGCAAGTGGCTGGCTCTGTTCATCAGTTCTGCACGGCGGTTTTCAGGCCACCGCTTCAGTTCCTCGGTGACCTGATCCGCCAGATAGTCCAACCGGATCCAATCGTTGGCGGATCGAGGCCGGGTGCGGATCATCAGCAGAATCCCAAATCCGGCCAGGACTGTCAGATAAATAATCATCAGCATTGTCTTCAGGATTTCGGTTTCCATCTTTTTATCACTCCGGTTTTGCCGGTGAATTCAGACGATCATCCATGAACCGATCCAGCAGCGTTTGCAACAGAGATTCCAGAATGGGTTCCAGTAAACGGGTCAGCTTCTCCTCTGAAAGTCCGCCGGTTTTTTTCATTTGCAGATTGGAAATCAGTCCGGAAAGCGTGGCCAGTTCGGAACGGTGTTCCTCCATCATTTTCCTGATTTCCTCGCGGGTGGTCAGCACCGATAACTCGGACTTCATGGCGGATTCGGTCATTTTCCGGTCGGTCCGGATGGTCTGACTTTGAACGGATGAAACCAGGGTGTTAAACTGTTCTTCCATCACGGACTGAAACAAAGCCTGATCCTCTGCAAGCGCTTCACTGGTTTGCCGCAGAATCGCTTCACTATCTGCCCGGATGGTGACCTGCATGTGGTCGAGTTCCTCGAGTAGAGTGTGGATCTGTTCCACCGCCCGGCCTAAATCGGGCTGGGCTTGCGGTCCGGTGCGGATGACCAGAATAAGCCCAAGGCAAACAAGAATCACCAGGTTGGCAATCAGCAAATAGCCGGTCATATCCATTTTTCACCATTCTCATTTTTCCGGCAAGGTCGGTGCTGACTCCATTTCCTATTTATGGTCTGATCCATTTCGCCATGATTGGTGATAATCAGTAGACTTCAATGCGTAGTTGATGGTGGATTGGTTTGATCAGAGAGCGGTTTTGGTTCTTTTTCCAGTCGGGTCCCTACTTTCCGTTCACACCATACATTGGTTACGTTGGTACTTTTTATCTTTATCCGGCATCTGCCAGCACAGAAAGGAATTAACGAATGGAAGACCATTATCATTTTTTAGATCTGGATAATTACTGCCCGGCCTGCGGTGAGTATCAGAGCGTGGTTGATATCGAAACCGGTGTTGAGAAAAACACCTACTGTGAGCACCTTGTATTTCATTATCTCAAGACCAAAAAAATCTTTGTCTACCAATCACCCGCCTTCAGGGAGCAGTTTTTACGGTTGGAACGCCCCGACCGTCTGTCTGTGTATGATATGCTTTCCCGGTGCGGATTCTCATTGGATTCCATGGAATTTGTGGAGGATACGGGCAATCTGATGGGAGCAAAAAGCTATCTGTATGGGTTCATGAAAAGGGGAAATTGGTAGATCCCTCCGGAGGAATCCGGACTCCTTTCTCTCTCCTCAAATCCACTACGGAGTGGTTGACTGACCTTTGTTGTAACTGACGAAGGAGCTTTCATGCAGCCAACCGAAAAACCCCGGCCGCTGACTCACTTTACCGAAGAAGATCGGAATGAACCCGAGGGAATTTTCTGGGATCCCGATCCCAATGCCTTCCCGCATCTGATTCCTCTGAATCAGCAGCATGGGTCACCGGTAACGATTGTAATTCCCGGTATTAACGGCACTCAGGCTGTCTGGTCTGGCCTAGCGTCTGCGGTGCCGGGTCCGGTGTACCATCTGGATTGGGACAACCAGCTTGATTTCCCTGATCCGGATATCCGGGATGTGTCTCTGAGCTCATTTCTGAGACTCGGTGCCTGGGTTCTCGAATACACCGACCTCAACCTGAAAGCATGGGAAGCCGGACGGCAACTGGGTTTTCAGCTCTCAGGCAACCGGCCGGTTCAGTTTAATCTGGTTGGCCACAGCATGGGCACAGTCGTGATTGCCGGATTTCTGAGTACCGTTGGCTATTGCCGGATCCAGTCGGTGCATCTGGTGAACGGAGCAGTGTCTGGTACGGCTCCTGTCCTTGACTGGACGTATCACCGGAACCGGTTGGGTGTGCCGGTGACCAATTGGTACAATCCGGCCGATCCGGTTCTGATGCCACTGAAACTGGCCCATCAGATTCTGAATTTCACCAGCGGTGTAGCGTTGAGATCAGTTCCGCTCGCCACGCGGTTTTCCACACTTTCCGATTTACTGAATCCATGCGGTTTGGGTGCCTTTCCTGCTTTCGATGAAAACCGGGATGTGGAATCGATTCAGGGGGAAAGTCACGATCCGCAACGGGTATTGGAAGAGTTGGCAAAAGGGTTGGGGTGAAAACCCGGACCCTGAGGTTCCGGTATAAACCGGACCCTGAGGTTCTCGAAGGGTCCGGTAGGTGGTGATTTCTTTTCCGGTGCCTTCGAGTGGTAATGAGTTTTAAGTTTACCCCGATGAAGTCGGGGAAGGGCAGCCACCGAAAAAACCCGGACCCTGAGGCACCCGAAGGGGCAAGGGTCTTTCCGGCACAATGCCCTCGATTCCGGTGCCTTCGAGAACCTCAGGCACCAGGTTAATAAAACTACCCATGGCAGTTTACAAATTAATCATTTCTTCCATTCATGTTCAGGTGATCCAAATTTGATTCGATGGTAATCGATATAAATTTAGGTGATTAGGGAATTTCCGGACTAAGGGTTACCTTATCAGCGTTATGATTGAAAATATAAATGAGATTATTTCTGGTAAAACGTGTATCAAATGTAAGGGACAAAAACTTTACATACTTGGTGATGGACGCTTCAAATGTTCCGACTGTGGTCATCGATTAAGTCCAAGGAGTCTTAAAAATGAACTGGCAGCAATTCACTACTTTTGCTTGGAAATTACAGCCAATTAAACGGCCAGGGATTTGGGAATCGATTACAAAACAGTTAGTAAGATATTTAAGCAATTGAGAGCAGAGATAGCTGGTTTTATTGATGTTGACTTTCAGGAACTTCATGGCGAAATAGAGTGTGATGAATCTTACTTTGGTGGCCATCGAAAGGGAACCAGAGGACGCGGATCTGCTGGCAAAACCATCGTTTTTGGTCTTTTGGAAAGAAAGGGTAAGGTTTTCACAACGGTTGTAGAGAATGTCGAAGCTCAAACGCTTTTGAATGAAATAATTGCTCATACTGAAAAAGGAAGTGTTTTCTTCACAGATAAATTTCGATCCTATAAGTCCTTGAAATTTTATGGTAAACATCACAAAATTGATCATTCACGTGAGTATGCAAAGAAACGAATCCATATTAATGGTCTTGAGGGATTTTGGTCCTTTGCAAAAGAACGCTTTCAAAAGTATCATGGTGTAGGCAAAGAGAACTTTCCATTGTATTTAAAGGAAATGGAATTTAGATATAATCATAGAAAAGAAAACTTGTATCAACTATTGTGTAAAATTCACTTTGGTCCGGAAATTCCCTAATCACCTAAATTTATAGTATAATAGATCTGCTGGATCCACGATTTTTTTCCAGTCAGTACTTAACCCGTCTGGTTTATTCTCTCCCTTTGATTTGGTAACAAAATCGAGAAGAATAATGTGGTCCGCACTCTCAGATAGTTCCCCTTTGTACTTTTCGTAATCCATGGTTGATTTATAATCTTCAGAACCAAACCGTTGTTTGATTTCAATGATAAATTGCGGCTTCAGATTTGTCCACTTTAATAGGTCACGGTCTTGTTCTGCTTTATTCCTCCATACAACAATATCCGGGTAGGACTGATAGTGTAAACCAGGTATATTTGGCTCACACGAAACCCGTCTGACCGAAATTCCCTTATTAATATCGCATTGTTTCTGGTATTCTGTGTGTTCGATGTTCCTGATTGTCTCACCCCGAAATTTTTCAACCAACCGTGAATACAATTCGCATTGATAGTCTATTTCCTTCATCCAAAAAGTTGGATGTCTTCTGAACTCAAATGCAAACTCCTGAATGGCTGAAAACACTTTATCGTTATCGGACTTGTGCGTTATTTCAAATGTTGACATGTGTGGTACTTTCGGTTCTATTCAATCGTTTATGTCGAAAAACTTGTTAAATGAAGAGATTAGAAAACGCCTGCTTCAATGTTGCAACTTACCGCTCCTCTTCCAATAATCTGATGTTAAAATTCAGAAACAGGAGGCCGGGCTCAGATTGTTGCAAGGTGAGACTCCTGGACTGGTTGATCAATCCGGATTCCCGGCAAAGGGTTTCGATCTCAAACAAGCTGAATTTTTCTGCGAAAGAAGTGACCGGGATAATGAGACTTTCCCCGATGACCCCTTCCCACAACCAGACTTCATGAAGAAACGTGAGCGATTGAATAACCACCGGCCGGCTTGCCAGAATACGGGTACCTGCATCCGATGGAAGATGTCTCATCCAGTCATCGGTACTTACGGCACCCGGCATGGTATCTGAGCTGTCGGTCATTATCTGCACTTCGTGTATTTATCCAGATCCAATGCCAGTTGGGCAAACGTCCATAAAATAATTCCCACATCATCCATCAACCCGGCAAAGGGGATGAAGTCCGGCACGGCATCGATGGGGGAAATCAGGTACAGCAGCGCAGCGATGGCCAGCGCCTTTCCTCCCCAGGGAGCATTCGGATCCTGAATCATCCGCCATAAAGCCATCACCTTATCCCAGATATCTGCAACCGGACCGCGCTGCATCGGTCCCAGGTTGTTATTAATTTTCTGAATGTCCTGTTCAGACACAGTGGATTTCATGTTCTCGAAGTGTTCGTTTGTTGACATGGTTTTTTGTCTCCTGTTTTCTGATGAGAGAGTAAAAGTGACCGAATTTCCAGTTCACTGATCATCGGGGATTTCTTCCACGACCCAGTCCGGATTTCGTTGCAGAATGGTGGGACCGGCCACATCCATGAGCAGGCCGGTTTTTCGCATATCACGGATAAGTTCAGACAGATGCACATCCGAGTCGGGCAGGTTCAATTTGCAGTCGTGATGGACATGGTTTCCAAGGGCCCGGAGTCGCGCATGAACATCCTGTTCCGGCATCATCGCCATTGGTAACATCATTGCCAGACGATACAGGCGTTCCAGCCGGCGTTTCGGCCAGCGGGAAAAGCGGTCACGGAAGGCTTTCGGCAGTTGGATGGTCTGGCAATACGAGCGGATATCCTTCCGGAAGTTCACATATCCCACTTTGAAAATGAGATACTGAAGAAGCTGTTCCAGGCCAAAGCAAATCTGAAAATGGATATTCCACCTGTAGGTATTCTGGAGATCAAATTCCATCTGAAGATTGGATTCCGACCAATCGAAGTAAAAGATGGGGTCAGCGTGTGCATCCTCGGGAACCACAATGGCATACGCCTGATGCATGGTGTCTATCAGATACCAGGCGCAGGGGACTTTAACCGTTGTTCCGCACTGCTGGCAAATAAATGAATTGAGTTCCCCCTTGTCGATACGCTCGAAGAGATCGGGTTCGGTGACGGCATTCACAATTTGCTTAAACGTGAACGTCTGTTTGTTGTCACAGGAAGGGCAGTAATGGTGTCGGGTGTTGTTTTCGGGATGGACCATGGGCACTCCTTTTTTTTACAAAGGTGTTGTGCCCTGTCCGTAATGGATGTGAGGGGGGAGACTTGAAATCGGTTGTCATAAACGACCGAATAGTCTTATTTACTTAGTAGTCATGCTTTTTTAGCATTACCAAAAAGAACTATGCGATTTAATGGCCTCTTTAAGAAAGTCTGCAATTTTCCTTAGTTCTGTATTTTCATAAAGTATTCGGATTTTTTCTTCCAACTCATCATTATCATGGAAATCTTTTATATCAATAGTTGTGGTATATAAACGCGTAAAAACACCGGTTTCTGTTTTGGATGATGGACGTAATTTGCAACCAGCCCTCTCAATTTCGAGGAGAAATGAAAGACGGTCGTTGCCACTATCAAATGGTCCGACTTCTATACCTATTTTAAGTTTGTTATCAACTGGCTGAATCCAATACTGGACCGGATTTCCCCCTGCCCATTGATGTTTCATTTTATTTTTGATAATAAAGTCGACATCCACAAAGGAAAACCAGAGTGGGTTTCCCCAAATAACTTTAAGATTATCCCTCTTTTCTGAAAACTTTTTACCAGCTATTGAAATATCTATTGCATTTCCAACTGAATAAATAAAGTCAATAGCTGTCTTATTATCCTTGTAGATTCTACGAGCGATATCTTGTAAAGCTTGGTCTCCCATAATTTTCTCCTTGATAATGGTCTGATAGTATTTGATAAAATCATGAATTGGAATAGGTATTCTTCTATTAAATATTTCAAAGACTTGTTCAATTGAGTCTAATATTTGTTGATAAGAAGCCGCAAAGTACTCAGATTGGGATGGTTTCAATCCCTCCAAGGAAAGTAAAATTGGAATAACAGTGAAGTCCCTATACTGAGACTTAGCTCTTGATAAATACCTTGCTAACTGATCACTGTGCTCCCCCGAATTATACTTATTCTCAATAATTATGGCAATTTGGTTTTTTTCTGAAATGCAAAAAATATCAATATTTGATAGTTCTCTATGAACTTGAATATCTGTGTAATCACCTAATATTATTTTTTTCAAAAAATCTGATGCCGATTCATTAGACTCATTTTCACTTGACACTAGAACAGTTCTGATGAATGATTTAAAAAAGTGTGATCCGAACCCGTGATTCGATTTCGGATTCAATAACCATGAAATGATATTTGAATGTCTGATTTCTCCTTCGGTTACGCCAAGTACCTTAAGGGGATTGAACTCATCAAATCTAACAGTAAGGTTCTCTATCTCTGGAACACACGAAATAATGTCTGTTATTGATAATTCAGAATCCATTTTATATTCACCTTTGAAGTTATGTTTAATGAATCGAAAACAAGATAGTTCAAATAATACTTCTGCTCTAAATGTATTCAAAAATTAAATTATCTACCATTTTACTTACACATTTTCCATGAACCACTCCCATACCATGGTTCATTTATCCCCGGTATCTGCCCACATTCTTTGGTGTCTATCATCCTGCTGTTTTACATGTCTTCCTCTCCAGAACCAACTCCTGCACCGGAAGAGCACAGATTTTAATACTTTTAGATTTTGCTTCATTTATGGTCATGATCACGCTGTATTCATCAGCCAGTCCGATCTGCTATTTTGTGAGGCGCCAGAAAGAAAAGAAACTGCTGAAATAATCCTTCAATCACTTCTAAGGACGAGTTCAACCGATGATCGCCAGAAATTAAATGCAATGCACAGCTCACACTCCTCGCAAACTTTATTGAATTATCTGGCGGTATAATTTCATCAGACCAGCCGTGAACAATTTCTACATGGGTCCTCTTACTGTAAGTTTGTTTTTCAAACCCTGGAATGTACAATGCAGGCGCCAGTAAAAATACCCCCTTAGCCTCAACCCGCTCTGATGCAACCAAAGATACATATCCCCCCATGCTGGACCCAACCAGCGCAAAGTCATCCACTGATTGATTCAATACATTCAACAGAAGTTCAACTCTCGAATCCGGATCAGGAATATCCGTATAGTCGATGCTTTCTACCTGATGACCCTGCTTTATCGCGATAGCTGCAAGTCTGGTAATCTTTGTACCCCAAGGACCACTTTCTTTCCCATGTGAAAAATACACTTTCATTTGTCACCCTCTCTTTTCATATACCAGTTGTTTTAATAGGCACTGCCTGCAACCGCATTTTCCCTGAACCACTCCCACACCATCACCATGGCGAGGGTATCTAATTCGCAGTAGCGGAACAGTCCCTGGCGGATCCGCTGGCGTTCTTCTGTGAGAACGTCTTCAAATTGCAGTTTGGCCCACGCCGTCATGGCGGCTCCGCCATCGGCCAGCGACTGTCCGTTTTCGGTTACGGCCAGTTCCAGCAAATCCTCTTGTTCAAACACCGGTGGCAATAAATCGTATGGATTCCGGATGGTACCGTATTCATCCCGTTCCACCCAGCACTGTCCGTTGAAATTCAGACTGGGGATTTGTGTTCCGTATCGGGTGCCGGAATAGGTAGTCTGCAAGAATTTGGAATGATGAATGACCGCCGGGAGCACTTTTTTTATGGAATTCGAACCTTTCATCAGCGGGGAATAAA
Source organism: Bacteroidota bacterium (assembly GCA_013360915.1). Taxonomy (NCBI): domain Bacteria; kingdom Pseudomonadati; phylum Bacteroidota; species Bacteroidota bacterium. The sequence continues at coordinate 5,561 of JABWAT010000015.1, read as the reverse complement.
ATGCCTTCACTACCCATTCCCGTAAATCCACCATGTTTCGTTCGCCTTCATAGACTTCTTTACCGGTTTTTTTCTTCGTGATGGATTCGAGAAAATCAATGAGTTCCTGCCGGTCAGGTTCTTCCGATTGTTCCAGCTGATCTCTGATCTGATTCAGTACCGTGTTTTCATGCGTCGCATAGCGGAATATGGTCCCGGTATCCTTGTCCAGTTCGGCCTTCAGCGCACGGACGAAATCAAAATTGGGAAACACGCCCGGTTCATCCTGCAACCACTGTCCGGCATGACGAACCGATCCATCCGATTCAATGACATGGTGCGAGAACTGAAACGCCACCATCTGATAGGGTTTTTGGCCTTTGAAAAAGGGAATGGCCACCGAACTGGTTTCAAAATCGATCATGTGAACAGGAAAGGTGAGACGGGAAAATTCGTGCCTCAGAAAGTCATGATCGATCCAGGGTGTCTGGTCGCCCGATGCCCGTTTCTCAATTTGCAGCCATTGCCTTTCTCCGGTATCTGTGGTTCCCACATCGGCCCGGTTCAACTGATCCAGGAAAAATCGTTTTTCCACAATCAAATCATCCTTTTTCCGGTAATTCCAGATTTCAAAAATCATGGGTTTCAAAAAATCGGGTGGGGTAAATCCTTCCTTCTTCATCCAGCAATATTCAAATCCATCCGATTTTCCTTCTTTCCGCTGATCGGGCGTCGCCCGGTATTCACAATCCTGACAGGTTCTGTTAACCGGCCGGTTAAAGAAAGACCCTTTCTCATATCCATCTGCCAATAAAAAAACAGCCTCCGGAAACGAAAGGGACTGATCACCCACGGTCAGATCAGAATTGCGCAGAAATTGGGCCTCGCGTGACACATTTAACGACACCAGCAGGTTGGTATCCACCGGTTTTTGCTCATCCACCCGGATGGAAATCCGTCCGTTGTTCCGCTGTACTCTGAACTTTTGATTCAGCTGATCGGCAGCAGCCAGTTTCGATTTATCCACAAGTACCAGGTGTGGTGTAGTGGTGAATCCCGGCATGGCCTGCTGAATCACCCATTCCTGAAAGGCCACATCGTACAGATAGGACTGCCATCCCCCTCTGATCGCTGAGTGGTCCTTATTCCAGAATTCCGTTTCCGGTAACCAGGATTTGGCTTTGACTTCGAACAGATCGATGTGAGTCCCGGTTTTTACGATTACATCTGCTCGGATAAACAGGTTTTTAAAACGAAAAGCCGCTTCATACAGTGTGCAATCCCCGGCAGCCAGCAGGGCCTGTGTGGTTTCCACCGGTTTCAGGTGTCCCGGGTCTGTAATTTCAGTTCCGCCAGCGAACTTCAGCTTGGCCAACTCGCCCACCTGATAGCCCCCTTCAGCCAATGCCAGCAGGAATTCATCGTCCAGCTTCTGACTGGGAAATTGATCGGCATGATGCACGAAATACAGCTTATCCGGACATTCCAGTCCGATTTTGAAGCGGGACTTGGTAAGAAACCGTGGTGTTGCCATGATATACTCGTTTTAAGTGAAGAGGTTAAATGTAAGAGCCGACCCTTTTCCTTTAAACAGGTCAGCCTGTTTCCATTGTTAATTTTTCATTAACTTGGGTTTTAACTTTTTCAAATCAGCCAACTTAAGTTGAAGTTATTGGGATTTCCTTCTTACCATGTAAGTGTCGGAGACCGAACCGTAACCTATTTACGAACCAGACCCCAAATCTGAACCATGCCATCTAATAAATTTGCCATCATCCGTTACCGGATCATTGACGATCTGCTGACCAATAAGTATAAAAAGTACCCTGGAATTGATGACATCATTGCAAAATGCCTGGAGGTCATGGGAATACCGGTTTCGAAGTCAACAGTTGAAAAGGATCTGAATGCCATGCGCTTCGATGAAGCCCTCGGGTATCGCGCCCCGATTGCCTGGCATGCAACCGAAAAGGGATACTACTATACCGATCCGGAGTATTCAATCCGTTCCCTGCCCTTGCAAAACGACGAACTGGAAGCCATCAAGTTTGCATCAGACATTCTGTCACAACTGGCCAGCACACCGCTATTCCGTCATTATGCTGACATTATCAATACCCTGGCTCTCGCCGGATTGGATAAAGCCACCGATGAATGGCCGGTGATTCAGTTTGAACACAATCCTGTCGCTTCAGGCACAGAATGGCTGGAACCCCTTTACCGGGCGATCAAAGAACGGAAGCAGATTACCCTCGGCTATCATTCCTTCGACTATGAATCGGGTGTTTCTCTTATGGTGGAACCCTATCTGCTGAAATCTTACCGGCTGCGGTGGTATCTGATTGCCCGGAATGTGGAACGGAAGAAAGTGCGGATTTACGGACTCGACCGGATTGTCCGGGTGGATCTGACTTCACAGACCTTTGAATTACCCACCGATTTCCGGCCTGCTGATTATTTCCGCTACGCCTTCGGCATTTCCGTTCTGGATGATGAACCAGTGGAAATTGAATTTCAGGCCTCTCCTGATCTGACCCCCTACCTGATCAGCCAGCCATTGCATCATTCCCAAATCCAATTGCCGGAGAAGAATAATGACTGGACCACCTTCCGGCTGAAAGTCTGGCCAACCCGTGAACTGCTCATGTCGCTGATGGGATTTGGAACCGACATCCGCATTGTCGCCCCGGAAAGCATCCGGGAAGCGATCCGGAATTCTCATGAGCAGGCAGGCAAGCCCTGATCACTTTAGATAACTGACCGGTCCGCTATTGCTTATACCACAGGTCAAAGCCTTCTTTTGATATGGTATTGGCCGGATATCCGATATCATGATCTGTTAAATCCAGACATTCATCGACCCATTGCTGTTCCTCCTGATCCCACACCCGTCGCATATAGGTGTACTGGATTTCAGTCCCTCCTCTGTCGGCTGCTATTTTCCATGCCAGGTCAATTACCTGTCCATCGGTAAAGTTTCTGAGTTTCTTACCTGCAGGTCCATATTCAATCAATGGATTCCAGGCATGGCAATCCGGTTCAGTTCTAAATGGAAAGTGTTCATCCCGCTTGATCAGAACCTCTTTCAGTGCAAACCAGATTTCCCCATAAACCCCAAAAATGGGTGGAAAGGTATTCAATCCCTTCAGGATCGATTGCAGCCGGGTGATTTGCTGTTTAGTCAGACCCTCAATATTCATTGGAACCTCCATGACTGGTACAGACAATACTATCGAATCAAAGAATCAATGGCAACTAAGATATTATGTAAAGCTGAGGTTGTGCACTGATCCTTTTAGCTAAGTCACTGCCCGGTGGTATCGACTTGGTCATTGAGCCGGTCCTTTAGTTTAAAGTTCACCCCGATGAAGTCGGGAAAAGGTAGCCACCGGCTTCTGGGTGCTGGGTGCTGGCTGCTGGCTCCACCGGTGGCTTCGAGCGGTCATTGAGCCTGTCGAACCTCAGCCACCGGATAATGTCTCCTGACACCTGTCTCCTGCATTCTGTTTTCTCCTTCACGGTTTTTATCTTCCTTCATGCCACTGATTCACTCCACCTACCCGGCGCCATTCTGGCTCAGAAATCCCTACGTTCAATCCATCTGGCCGTCGCTTTTCAGAAAAATTTCACTTCCCGATCCCATCCGCGAACGGATTGCCACTCCGGATGATGATTTTCTCGATCTGGATTGGTACAAAGTCTCCGACCGGAAACTGGTTATTATTTCACACGGACTCGAGGGCAATTCCACCCGGTCGTATGTGAAGGGAATGGTACGGGCGTTTACCGGTGCAGGGGTTTCTGCTTGTGCCTGGAATTTCCGCGGATGTTCGGGTGAGATGAACCGGCAATTCCGGCTGTATCATTCCGCCGCCTGGGACGATCTGGAAACGGTGATTCATCACGCCATCCGGCAGGGGTATTCGTCCATCGGTCTGGTCGGATTTTCTCTCGGCGGAAACATGACGCTGAAATATCTCGGCGTTCAATCCGATCGGGTGCCGCCGGAAGTCCGTGCGGCCATGGCCATTTCCGTTCCGCTTGATCTCACCTCTTCGGCCATTGAACTGGATAAACCAAAGAATAAGTTATTCATGATCCGCTTCCTGCGGATGCTGGGTGAAAAGGTGAAGGCGAAGGAATTGCAATTTCCTGATCGCATTTCATCGGCCGGATACGATCAGGTGAAAACCTTCCGTGCGTTCGATGATCGGTACACGGCTCCGATTCACGGATTCCGGGATGCAGAAGATTACTGGAACCGCGCCAGTTCCCGGCATGAACTTCACCAAATCAACCGTCCGACTCTCATTTTCAGTTCGGCCGATGACACGTTTCTGGCCCCGCCCTGTTTCCCCGTTCAGCAGGCGGAGCGATCCGATTACCTGCATCTGGAAATGCCGGCGCATGGCGGCCATGTCGGATTCATTCAGCCGGGTCCGATGTACGCCTCAGAGGTACGGGCTCTGGCCTTTCTGCTTCCGCACCTGAAGGAAGGAGATCCATCATGACGCTGCTGACCATTTTCATTGGCGGCGGACTCGGGGCGGTTTCCCGTTATCTGGCAGGGTCCTGGGTTAACCGGCTGATGGGTCCGGAGTTTCCATGGGGAACCCTTCTGGTGAATGTGGCGGGCAGCTTTATCATCGGATTTTTCCTCACGTGGATGGAACATCGTCTTCCGGTGTTTCCCTACTGGCGTCCGCTGATTGCCATCGGCTTTCTGGGCGGATTCACCACGTTTTCTTCTTTTTCCTGGGAGACGGTTGTCTTGCTGCGGAATGGCGATTATCTGCTGGCCGCCCTGAACACCGGCGGGTCGGTGCTGCTCTGTCTGACCGGTGTGATACTCGGAATCTGGCTGGCCCGTCCGGCAGGAGGCTGATCATGTTGCAAACCGGTGACGCTCAATTGCTGCGCATTTTTATCGGCGAGTCCGATACGCTTCACCACCATCCCTTGTGGGAAACCATTCTGAATCAGGCACGGGCGGCCCATCTGGCAGGCTGCACCGTCTTCCGCGGCGAGGCGGGTTTTGGTGCCTCCAGCAAGATTCATAAAGCCGGCATCCTCGATCTGTCCACCGACCTCCCCGTGCTCATCGAAATCGTCGATCATCCCGACCGGATCCAATCCTTCCTTCCGCAACTCGATTCCCTCATGGAAGAAGCCGGCAGTCACGGACTCGTCACGGTTGAAAAGGTGGATGTGCGATTTTATCGGTGAGTGGTGAGTGGAATACCAGTGAACAGAAATCAGTAAAACACAGTCCCCGTGTGCCGAATCCGGTGGCTGCATTTCGACTGCGCTCAATGACCAAAGTTTACCCCGATGAAGTCGGGGAAGCCATCCGGATGAGGATTATCGAGGGGCCCGGTTTATCATGCCTTTTCCTCAACTTCTGCACAAAACTGCGAGTTTGGTTTGCACCGCAGGGTGACTTTTTTCACAAAAAAGTCACCCTCCCTCGGCTCCGCTCGGGAACCGCCCAGCCTGAGACCCCGATAGTAATACGGCACTTCAATAAACTCTGTGTACCAGATTTCGGAGTACCTCAACTCGTTCGTGGCACTCCAGGCCTA
>JABWAT010000014.1 GCA_013360915.1 Bacteroidota bacterium | reverse complement strand
GGGTTTTACCAATCACATGTATTTTCTTTTAACTCTTAACTCTTAACTTTTAACTGGGAAAAACCCCTCACCCTTCGAGAACCTCAGGGTCCGGGTTTTTCCAATCACCAATCACCAATCACCAATCACCAATCACCATTTAAACAATATCCGCCATGACCGACTCGACCTTCCTGAAATAATACAGGCCGGCGATGAGGAGTAAAACAACCACCGAAGCCGATACAAAAATCATAATACCGGGTTCGGGTCCGCCGAGCAGGGACCAGCGGAATCCTTCCACCACACCGGCCATGGGATTCAGAAAATACCAGAACTGCAGATCAGGAGGGACCAGATTGGCGGGGTAGGCCACCGGGGTGGCATACATCCCCAACTGAACGGCAAAGGGAATGATGTGCTGAAAGTCCCTGAAACGCACCGTCAGGGCACTCAGCCAGATACCCACCGCCAAACCCGAGATCAGGGCCAATGCCAGAAACAAAGGCAGAAAAACGATGGAAGCACCAGGAGAAACACCATACCAGATCATCAGCGCGATCATAAGAACAAAGACCAGCAGAAAATCGACCAGGGACACCAGCGATTTTGAAAGGGGAATGACGAGGCGGGGAAAGTAAATTTTCGAGATCATGCCCTGAGCTCCGATGATAGATGACCCGGCGCCGCTCATGACCGAGGAAAAGTAATTCCAGGCAGTCATTCCGCAAAGAGCAAACAGAGGATAGGGAACCGATCCGGTATCGACCCGTGCCACACGCCCGAAAACCAGGGTGAAAATGGTCAGAGTGACCACCGGCTGTAGGAAGGCCCAGAGAAAACCAAGAAACGTTTGTGCGTAACGGACGCGCAGATCACGGTACGCCAACGTAAACATGAGATCGCGGTAGGCAATGAGTTCTTTCAGGTTCAGGGAAAGCCGGTTCCGGCTGGCATCGATAATGGTAGTGGGCATAAGAGTAAAAGGTTTGTCAGCTTCCCATGCGTTCAATCAGAATGGGCATGGCCAACCGGAACGCTATCAGGCCGATAAAAAGAAACAGAAAGGTGATGGCACCGATGATCAGGATTTCAGGCCAGTTGGGATACCAATGCCCCGAAAGTCCGTCCCTGCAGAGCTGAAGAATGGGGGTCACCGGATTGTAGTTGAGAAAACTCAGCCACCCTTCATGAACTTTTACCGGATAGATGACCGGGGTCAGATACATGGCAAACTGAAGCACCAGTCCGATCCCGTTCTGTATGTCTCTGACCAGCATGGAAATCGGAATCAGAAACAGACCGATGGAGGCTCCAAGGAAGAATAACAGGGCCAGACCCGGCAGGGTTTGAATGACGGGCAAACCGAAATACAATCCGAATGAAAGATACACGACCACCAGCAGGGTCAGTTTAATCAGCATGTTCACACCAATATCGATGGCAGCTGATACCAGCAGGGCCTCGCGCGGAAAATTCAGTTTGGAAAGCATGTTGGTGTTCGAACTCAGACTGTTCAGGATGCCGGTCAGGGATTCCGAAAAAAACTGCCAGAGCAATGAACCGGTGATCACAAATACCGGATAGGGAACATCGGTGTGCCCGAAGGATACAATTTTTTGCTGATTCAGAATGATCCAGATCAGAGAACTGGCAAGAGGGGGGACCAATGCCCAGAAAATGCCAAGGAACGATTGTCGGTACCGTGCGCTCAGATTCCTCACACTCAGCCGGAAACCGAGTGACCGTGAAGCAGCCAGATCTCTGAACATGCCCGAGAGTAGGGTTCCCGGGCGACGGATTCCAGCCTCAGGAGAATAAATACGTTTTTGCATATAGATGTTAAAATATTAAGATACGACCGAAAATGACGTCTTCCATGGGAAATGAAAAGAACGACCGGGCTTGTGTCCATCGTCAAATTCATACCCAAAAAGGGTGATATCGAGCCAGAAATGACGTTCAAACAGGTCGCGGGTTTTCTTTGTCTTGAAATACCTGCTGTAGTGATCATGTTCGGTCTGATTGATGGTTGGCAGTGTCCTCAGCGGAATACCGGAGGTGGTGCAAAACTGATCAAAGTCGGCCTGAAGATTCTCGAACCTGAGGATGTTGGCGACCAGGGATCCATTTCTGTCCAGCAGGATCTGAGATTGCGGGCGGGTGATATGCCTGAAATCATGACCCTCACGGGGGAGGTTCTGAAGCACCGTTTCCAATGGCAGGTTCCGGAGGGCGGGCAGGTATTTCCAGGCTGAAATAAACCGGTCCCAGGGATTCCGGACCACGGTAAAGATGTGGTAGTCGGCGTGGTGTTGTCTGACTTCACTCCACCAGGGATTTTCTGATACAACGCCGTCATTAAATGCATGCCACTCGGGATCGGCGGTGGTTAATCCGAAGGAGGAGATAATTGAACTGCCAGCGCATTTCCGCTGATGGATGAAAATGACTTTGTGTTTATGTGAGATCATGATGTTTTACCTGATACCAAGCCGGGATTGAATACGGAACTTAAAAAAACGGATAAAGGTCTTCAGAACCAGACCAACGGTATGGAAATAGGGTTGCCTGAGCACGTGTGGCAATACTGAAAGTAGCAGGGGAAAAAAGTAGTTCGGAAAAACCCGTTCCTTTTCCATATCCCCGGCCAGGGAGTCTATCCGGATGATCAATTCGTTCCGGTCCGATCTGGTTAATCCGAGACGGCGTTCCAGTTCCAGGGACAGCCGGATGATATCGATCAATCGCCGGGACCGTGAGGTGCCAGCCCTGACTGTTTCCTGATGGTGGCGGTGCAGATTCAGTGAATCGGGTAAGAAACGAAGTTGTTTCCCGGCAATGATCAGACACCAGATGAGGGTATCTCCGGTTTGTCTGAACCGGGAAAAGGCCAGATCGGAGGGAAAAAGGTCACGCCGGAATACCACCGCGCTGGCATTGGGTATGGTTGATTTTCTGAGCAGGTACTGACTTATTTCTGCTGAGCCGTCTGCCACGAATCCGGTGTTCCACCGGTCCGAACCGAAATCGGCTGTCCAGCCGAGCTGAGAACCTGCAACGGACCCGTTGGAATCGATAATGGCAGACTGACAATAGACCAATGCCAGGTCAGGATGACCGTCAAAGTAAGGAACCAGTTTTTCGAGAAAGGTGGCGTCGCACAGGTCGTCACTTTCGGCAATCCAGATCAGCGGAGCGCGTGCCAGTTGCACCCCGCGGTTCCATTGTGCAAACGGACTTCCGCTGTTTTCAGTATTAAAAATCCGGTGTGTGATTCGCGGGTCGCTGACTTCCGATAAAATCTGCCGGCTGTGATCGGTTGAGCAATCATCGAGCAGAATCAGTTCAAACTGGCTGAAAGTCTGATTCAGAATCGAGTTTAACCGGTCCGGGAGGAATCTGGCATGATTATAATTCGGAAGAATGACCGATACCGCTGGCTGGTTGGTTACAGACATCCGGCATCCCGTTTGGCATCGCGGACTGCTTCAAGCCAGGCATGACCATACCGCTGGTCTGGTTCCAGGTGACATCCTTCTGCCCATTCATTCCATGCATTGATGGCAATAAACTGATCCTCCTCTGGTTGCTGGCTGAGGGAATCTCTGAGCAGGGTGGTTACCCATTCTCTGAACAGGGCGGGATCCGGATCTAGGAACAGACTGGCACCTTGCTGGCGCCGTGCCGAATTATCCCAGGATGGACAGGCGCACCGGTACCAGCGGTAACCAGGTTTTCGTTTATTCAACATGGCTCTGACGAGTGAATCGTACCGGTACAGCCGGTTTTCAACTTTTCCTTTTTCGAGCAGTCCCATGGCAGAGAGCCATTCATACCGTCGGCCATGATACAAGCGGGGTCCTCTGATAACCTGATCGGGGGCAAATTCCAACGCAGCATCAAACCCCTCGCTTGCAGGATCTGGTCTGGGGCCCAGATTTTCGATTCTGATCAGGAACAGGTCGGGGAAGCCGGCCTTTTTAACTTCTTCACGCCAGATCCGTACCGTTTCTGCCGGATCGGGCAGCAGTTCGGTGCGGTAAACGGCCAGTACCGGGCACCCAAGCCGTTTATGATAGGCCTCTGTTTTAAAAAACGGAATGAGAAACCGGATATGCTCAAGATCATCGGCAAAGGAATAGTCCTGTTTGATCAGAATGTTGGCTTCCATTCCGTCCCAGCGCCGGGTCCAGTTTTCATTGGCCCAGCAGAAAAAGTAGGGGAATCCGGGAGCCTGTTTGGTCAACAGAAAATCGAGAGGTTCATGCAGAAGCCGCGTTCCATTAAACCAATAATGGTAGTAGATGAATCCATCAATCCCATATTGACGGGCCAGATCGGCCTGCTGGTGCCGGGTGTCCGCTAACCTGAGATCGTAAAATCCCAGATCAGCCGGTAAATGAGGCTGATAGTGTCCCCTGAATTTGGGTACACTGCGGGCAACATTGGTCCATTCGGTGAATCCGGCTCCCCACCATTCATCATTCTGTGGAATCGGATGAAATTGCGGGAGGAAAAAGGAAAAAACCTTCATGAAGCAGAATATTTCTTTTTGATTTCGAATGTTTTCTGAAGGTAGGCATGACCCCACTTCTGATCGGGTTCCAGATAGTTGCCTTCCGCCCATTCGTTCCAGGCATTGATCACCACAATATGATGGGTATCCGGTGAACTGATCTCGCGGTTGGTGATGATGTCAAGTGCTTCACCGTAATGTTCGGGTGAACAGTTATGAATAATGATACCATCCTTCCCCCGGCGTGGACTGTTATCCCAGCTGACATAGACCGAGGGTATGTATTTGTATCTGAACCGGACGCCCGTCATCAGGGGCCGGGTCCGTTTCTCATCATAGACCTTGTAGGGGTGAAAACCGAAGCCGCGGTAAATGTTCCTGAAAAACCGGCGCCAATGCCAGCCATCTTCAGATTTGAAACGAAGACGGCCCAACCGCGGATGAAAATCAAGATTGCAGTCAAATCCATGTTCCAGGTAATCAACACCAACCGAATGACTGTTGGAACCAATCAGGTAAGGTTCGGGCAGACCGGCTTCCAGACAGGCATCGGTCAGATTCTGTCTGAACCGTTTGATATCCTCGTGATGCAGGGGGCGGTAGATTATAAAAACGGGCCGGTTTTCAATTCTGATATACCGGGGGTCTTTGAAAACCGAAACCAGATACCGGCAATGCTCAATATCATCCTCGGCTGAATAGGTTTGTTCGATCAGGATGTTTTTTTCCTCTCCCAGCCACCGTCGTGACCAGGTTTCATTGGCCCAGAAAAGAGCAAACGGGAAATCAGGAGTTCCTTCCTTCACCCATTGATTGACCGGCCGTTCGAGCAGTTGCTTTCCATTAAACCAGTAATGATAAAACAGAAAGCCATCGATGCCGTAACGCTTGGCCAGACGGGCTTGTTCTATCATGGTCGGATGGTGCCTGAGATCATAAAATCCCAGATCAGCCGGGATTCTGGGCTGGTAATGCCCTTTGAACAGGGGCTTCGATCGGGTCACATTGGTCCATTCTGTAAAGCCGGGGCCCCACCATTCATCATTTTCCGGAATCGGGTGAAACTGTGGCAGATAGATGGCCCAGTATTTCAGTCGGTCGCTGGTTGGGTGTGTTTTCATTGGTGTTGTTTTTGATAACCTTCAAAATCAAAGTCATGAGTAATTATATGTCGTGTGAAGTGGGTGTCCAGTTTCAGCCAGGGGGCCAGAAGAATCAGATACATGAGCGGAAGTGATAATACATGCAGGACTTTATTCATCACCGGAATTGTTTCCTTTCCTCCATGATTCAGATCCCTGTTCACCAATTGTTCTGTCTGTGCAGCCTTTTGCTCATCCAGAGGGAGCCCGGCTTTCTGGAAAATGGATTTAATTGAATCAACCGGGTTGTCAAGAAAGTCATTGTATTCTATCACCACACGGGTAGCCGTGGTGTTTGCCAGAAAGCGGTTCATCTGCCGGTAATAAAAACGGGTGAGGGCATAAGCATAGAGAAGCGGCATTTTATCTCTTTTCCAAAGAGACACAGCAATATGATGTGGATTCCGGTTTACAATTACAAAAACCGGTCTGATTTCACGTTGTTTCAATACCTGCAGATACAGTGGAATCAGCAGGACGATCCGGGGATCTTTTATCACCATCACATCGCCGGTGAACTGATCAATGATGGTCCCCAGTCGCCTGAGGGGGGAACTGTCGGTCTTTTCAGAAGGATGATATCTGAAAAACCGGTACCAGCCGGTTTTTTGGTTGTAGAGGAAACGGGAATTAATCAGGTTGATCTTTGCATCTTCAAACAATCCGCGCGGGTTGTAATAAATTTCACCCAGCAGATTGGGACCAAGATCGGCTCCGGCCATTCCGACCGATCCGGTTACCACCGACGTTCCGGAACGGTGCATTCCCAGTATAATGATACATGTTTTGGTCATACGACTGGTTCCTGATGACGGATCATGGATCTGATTCCGTTGGGTTCAATCAATTCATACAGAACCACACCGGGTTTATACCGGGCAGGTTTAATTTTCCATGTCAGTTTGGCCATGGGTGTTCTCTGACTGTCCAGAAAGGCATGGATGTCGTCAGAATATGGTTTGTATAAACCATACAATTGAAAAAAATGAGGAATGGAAGCTTCAAAATCCACCCTGTTTTTCCAGATGGTGGCTGCCACGTGGCTCGATGAAACCACCCGTTCGAACTGGTAGTGAAACCAGTAATAGGGATACAGTTTTAACCATTTGCTGACCACGGGAGTAAACCATAACCAGGTCAGTGAAGTGGTCCGTGAGAACAGACGACCCGAAAATTTCTGGATGGAAGCCGGAGCACGGGTTGGAAAGGCATGTTCTTTCCAATACCGGTTGGAACGATTTTTCCAGTCGAGAACCAGCGGATTGCCTGGAACTGCAGCCAGAAACCACGATGACAAAAGGCGGTCGGCACCCGGATTTGAAAAGGCAAAAAATCCATCGCCCATGGCCTTGTCAATCCATTCATCCAACGGTTGCAGGCAAAGGCAGGTTGCATCGGCCCAGACGCCTCCGTACCGGCTGAGAAGGTTTACCCGAAGCAGCTCAGAGTTAGCAACAATGGACAATACCGGATCATACAAGACCGGGAAGGTCCACTCCATATAGGACTTCATGCTATTCTGGTCCAGCAATCTGAGGTCCCAACCGGGGTTCATCGATTTCCATGAATCGATGCAGGTTTTCACCAGATGGGGGGCCTGATCGGCGCCCTGATGCCAATACATCCAGAGGATGCGGGGAAGGTCGGTGTTTTGCATTAGGCGACCTCTGTAGAACGTCTGAGGCGAGGAGGCTGGTTAATTAATTCATGCAAAACAACCCCCGGTTTATATTTTTCTGCATCTATCTTCCAGGTCAGTTTTGCCATAGGCAGCAAATGTCTGTTGAAGAAAGCGATAATTTCTTCAGTCATGGGTCTGTATAGTCCGTGTTTCTGGACGAAATGAGGAAGATCGGCCGGATAGTCGTGTCTCTGGTTCCAGATGAAGGCAGCCTGTTCGTCGGTGGCCACCATCCGTTCAAACAGATAATGAAACCAGTGATACGGGTAATACCGGAGTCCCTTCCTGATGATGGGATTGAACCAGAAACGGGTTCGGGAGCGGTGGGATGATAGCACTTTTTCCACCCGGTTGAAAAGAAAGGCATTCGGTTTTTTAGCGAATGAATTCTGGTTCCAGAATGTCACCGAGGCAGAAAACCACATTTCAACCAAAGGGTTGCCTGGTTGGGCAGCCAGAAACCAGGAAGAGAGGAGGCGATCGGGGGCCGGATTCGAAAAAGCAAAAAATCCCGCACCGATGGCCCCGTGTATCCATTCATCCAGCGGACGGAGGCAGAGGCAGGTTGCATCGGCCCAGACTCCGCCGAACCGATGCAGCAATCCGATCCGCAGAATATTCGAATTTGCAACGATCGCCCGGATGGGATCATAAATGACCGGATGGGTCCAGTCCGAATAGTGTGGCAGGCTGGTCTTATCAATCAACCGAACTTCCCAGGACGGATTGAGTTTTCTCCAGGAATCAATACAGGTTTGTACCACCTGGGGTGCAGATCCTTCTCCATCGTGCCAATACATCCAGATGACAGGCGGCAGGTTTTGGTTATTTCCGGAATCCGGAGTCATTCGTTTATAGCCTTACCCGTTCGTGTATTTCTTTTTGATTTCGAGCGTTTTCTGCAGGTAGGCATGTCCCCATTTCTGGTCTGGTTCCAGATAATTTCCCTCTGCCCACTCATTCCATGCATTGATCACCACAATGTGATGGGACCCCGGCGTGGTGATTTCCCGGCGGGTGATGCGGTCCAGCGAATTCCCATAATTCTCGGGTGAGGAATTGTGAATGACAATCCCTTCCTTCCCACGTCTCGGACTGTTATCCCAACTGACGATGAGGGACGGAATGTGGTGTGGTTTAAACAGTTTCCCTTCGAGAAGTGGTCGGATTCTCACCTCATCATAGACTTTATAAGGGTGCAAACCGAACCGGCGGTAGATGTTCCTGAAGAAACGTCTCCAATGCCATCCATCCTTTTCCTGATCGGGCAGCCTTCCGATCTTTGGTTGAAAATCCAGATTGCAATCCAAACCCAGAGGCATCAGATCTTTCCATCGTGAATGACTGTTCGATCCGATCACATAAGCCGGCGGAAGCCCGGCGTCTGTGCAGGCCTGCCGAAGAATCCTGATAAAGCGGCCGATGTCTTCGTGGTGCTGGGGACGGTAAATAATGAAAACGGGACGATTGTCGATCCGTATATACCGTTCATCCTTAAACATATGAACGAGATAGGCACAATGCCGATGATCATCGGCCTCAGAATAGGTTTGCTCGATCAGAATTTTTGAATCATCCCCGATCCAACGCCGGGACCAGGTTTCATTGGCCCAGAAAAGCGCAAAAGGGAAGTCAGGTTTTCCTGAGTCGCGCCATTGGTTGACTGGTTTCTCAATCAGTTGCTTGCCATTAAACCAATAATGGTAGAACAGGAATCCATCAATTCCGTAGGATCTGGCCAGTTCGGCCTGCTTAATCATCGTCGGGTGGTAACGCAAATCATAAAAACCCAGATCACGTGGGATTCGGGGCTGATAATGACCCCGGAACAAGGGTTTCGATTTGGTTACATTTGTCCATTCAGTAAATCCGGGGCCCCACCAGTCGTTGTTTTCAGGGATGGGGTGAAACTGCGGCAGATACACCGCAAAATACTTCAGATGATCACTTCGTGGATGTGAGGTTGATTCCGTATTCATGGTTGATTAATCAGTCCGTGATCCTTACACAACGGGTCTGCTTATCATTTTCGTGTCGACCCGGAACTGAATCGGTTCCGGTCCCGGGCGATGCAGTGCCTTTCCATAATGCCGGACACCTGATTTCCTCATAAAAATGGTGCTTATGGAAGTCATTCCTGCTTTCGAACTGATCCAGCTGGTTAAACAAAACCATCCGGTCTTCACAATGTCTGGGAAAGGTAGGTTGAAGGTCAGGCCTCCAAGATAAAAGGCATTTGTAAACCGTTTCCACGAATTCAAAAGGAACGGCGCAAGCTGATAGCCATATCTACAAAAAGTAATTGAATACACCCAATTCATTCGAACCAGTATCCAAACGGAGTCTGATGCCGTAATTACGTGGCAGGCCGAGGCGGATAACGGATTCATCATTTAAAAAATTCAAAGCCTGATGAATTGGTGCGTCTATTTATTGACCGTTTCTTAATATTACTCAAGTCTCCGAAAATTCCTGATTTTATAAAGGATGAATAACGAAACTCCTTGTTGATTTCATTAACAAGGTAGTCTATCAGAAGGGATTTGGGATGATAATTGCCAATCAGCTCACAAAATGATTTACCTTTTTCCCTGAAAAGATGGGAATGATAGTGGAAAGAGATTCCATCTTTCAATGTCTCTCTGTATTGTTTTCGGTATACATTAGAATGAATTGGAATGTTGTATGCCGGTGGAAGAAATTCAGTCTTCATTCCATTAAGCAGTGATGCGATGGCAAAGCTGCTTTGTTCGATGAAGTAATAACCATCTTCAGGTATAATTTCTGATTCCATTATTTTGGTAAATACGGTGTTCCAAATATTAAAAATGCCTGTTGTCTTTTTTGTAAGAATCAAGCCAGAATTTCCTTCTTATCGATGGTTGATCGAACATATTCTGTTGGTGTGAGATTGAATAATTTGTAAATCTGTTTCCAGTAAACACTATCGTCAAGTGATTCTGTACCTATTCCCTTCACATCGACAGGTTTAACCACTACCGTGTTATCCGGAAGGTTAAAAAGTAGGGTTGGTTCATTATAAATTATCTGGTCACTATCAATAAAGACCAGTTGGTTTTCTGAAAGTGCATGTTGTGCATAATCACAGACGATGGGTTTATTTGCCAGTGGATAATCTGCGTATTGTACATTTAGTGGTATAGTCTCGTGAGTGACGTTCAGAAAATCAAATAATCTAAGCGTTTTTGCTGAAGGGGCGTGACCGGATCTTGGAGCAAAACTATAAACCGGAAGTCCGGAAAAGGCTCCACCGAACAACCTTAATGACATAACCAGCAACAATGATTGTTTTTCGAGTCGTCCATGCTCCGTGCAAATAATGATCGCAGTATTTGTTGGACCTGCTGACCCGGAAATTCCTAATTGGTTGGTGCTCATTATTTTTTTATTTAGTATTCAATACCGAATGATATATTTAGGAATACCGATCCGGTTTACATCTTTTGCACGGTGTTCAATCTGATCCGGTGAAAATTTTCAGAAATCATGGTCGACTTAGTTTTCATACTATTTCTGTCTTTGGTTTTCTGACCTGAAGGTGTCTGGTTTCTGTATGATCCGCAAAATTTCCTCATCACTGATGTGCGACCAGAGGCTGGCTGCAAACCGGGCGAAGTCCTTGGCGGTGATGGGTTCGGCTGGTCCCCCTTCCGGAATGGTAACAGGATCGGTAAACCAGGAAGTGTCTCCTGCCAGATACTGCAGGGAAAGCCGGTGATTTGCTTCCTGGTACCTGTTCATAAATGCGGACCGCTCATCCGGTGAAAAGTAGTTGAACCCTTTCTGGGTCTCACCGGACCATTTATTGATAAATTGAACCAATGCAAGGTTTCTCTGCCAGGTAGATTTATCCACCGATGCCATGTTCAGATGCCGCATCAGTTCCGATTCCCGGTTGGTGAGAGACTCGTTGACCGTATCCGCAGAAATCCCTTCTGGAATGGCTACTCCGACCTGATCAAAGAAAAGTGCAACAGAATTGGTTTTCCGTTCTGTGTAAGGAATTAACACAATGGCCTCACGTCCGAAAACGGATTCCCATGACCGGGTGATTCCTTCCAGATCGGCATACCCGGAATAGTGGTCCATAAACTCAGAAAAGGGACTCTGTAGCAGTGAGTACAAGTTGTTGTTTTTTATATGCTGGTTGTAGATGGATTCCATCAACCGGTCCTGTCTCCGGATGAAGAAAACAACCTTGTAAGTACGGTCGGACCGCTCACCGCCAAGCAGCCGGTGAAGTTGCCGGGGGGCCTCGGCTCCAAGCAAATGACTGGTTGAGATCTGGTACCAGGATTCAGTGGAAATCACCACAGTCTTCTGGGCACACTGATCAATTTCAGTGTTCAGCTGTTTGTACAGGTCACCGGCTGGCTCCGGAAGACGGGTGTGAATAAAATCAGGAACCGGACTGAGAAGCGAGAAACCAAGATAATTTCTGGCTCGCTTGGAAAGGGTCGGAATGAAGAGCCCGGTCTGTGCCAGTTTATTTTGTTTCTGGTACAGCACATTCTGGATGGCCGATGTTCCGGTCTTCATGGCCCCGATATGCAGAAAAATGGTTTTTTTAGCCATTTTCCAACTCTCCGCTGCTCACCGACCAGGTGCCATTAAAAATGACCGGTGCCCAGGTGGATGCTTTTCCCGTTACTACCACCTGTCCGATGTTTGAATTATACAGGTGAACAAACTGCCGGGTTCCTTTAGATGAAATGCCGTTGACCGTCAGGGAGAGTGCATACTGTCCCTGCGTCAGTTTGGTATCACTTGTTTCAATGGTCACCGAGAAGCGTCCTTTGGCCGAGAAGGGGTCGTGATCGTAAAGAGAAAACAAATTGGCCACCACACGTGATTCTTTATCGATAAATCCGATACTGATGTGGAACCAGCCATTTTCAAGAAAAGATTCCAGGGATAGGGTGATCCGGATGGTGGATCGCTGTAAAACGATCCATGAATCGTGGTCCGGATTTTTTTCGCAATGATCACCGGCGATGGATACAGAATGCAGAATCACCTTGCCGTCCCCGGTTGCGACACTGGTGCTGCCTTTAAAGGCATTAAAATATTGCAGAAGTCCGTATGGAACATCGGTGGTATAGGTGTGAACCCGGCCGTGATCGAGCATGAGAACCTTGTTGCTGATACGGGCAACCTGAGACATCTGATGGGAAACAAAAATAACCGCCGAGTTGGCAAGCATGTCTCCCAGTTTGGTCAGACATTTCATCCGGAATCCCAGATCGCCTACCGCCAGCACTTCGTCAATGATCAGCACATCCGGACTCATTTGGGAAGCAATGGAGAATCCCAATCTTACCTTCATTCCGGAACTGTACGTGCGAACCGGTGCATCGATGAATTCCCTGATTTCTGAAAACTCGATGATGTCCTCGAGCCTTTCATCAATTTCTTCCCGGGAAAATCCAAGCAACTGGGCATTGACATAAATATTTTCCCGTCCGGAAAGAATCGGGTTAAACCCCGTACCCAACTCAATCAGGGCACCAACCCGTCCGTTGATTTCAATTCTTCCCACATCTGGTCTGAGCAGACCATTCAGCATTTTTAGCAGGGTGCTTTTTCCGGCGCCATTGTGACCAATCAGGCCCAGACATTCACCCCTGCGCAGGGTGAATGAAACATTACTGACCGCCCAGAATTCATCTTTCCTCAGGTGATCATGTGACGGATTTCTTCCAATCAGCTCATTGCCAAGATCCTGAATTCCGTAGACCAGGGATCGTTTCAGATTTTTACAGAATTTTTTCGAGACACCTTCAACCTGCACCAGCAAGTCACCATCCATGGCTGAACCGGCGTGTGAACTGCCGGAAACGACGGAGCCATCGTCTGTGCCAGCGTCTTCTGTTTTTTCTATGATGGTCAGATTGGTCATAAACTTATTTTCGAGTTAGTCCCCTGTAAAAAAGAGGGTGTTTCCACGATGTGAAATCATAAATCAGGAAGGCATTTTGTTTTGTCATTTTCCAATGCCATGGTTTTACCAAACCCGGTTAAGTCCCGGCCGTCAATCACATTCCGTCCTGTCGTGGCCAGATGCTTCCAGGGCGGGTCTGCATCCTGATCTGATTATTGGATCCACTTCGCTCTGAACGCCTTGATTTCATCAGGACTGTAAAAATGGTTGGCATAAACCGTTGAGTAGTGCTGATTGACGTAATCCGCGGTAACCAGATTCCGTTGTTTGAATTTTTTGTAGATATCGGCATAGTCCTTGGTCTCACCAATATTTGATTGGTCGATAATGGCGTTTTCGATGCCTAAAAATTCTCTGACGGCTGCATGGAACACCCGGTTCAGATCTTCAACTCTGATGATGAGGAGGTGGAGGTTCCGTGTTTTGATAATCTGATACCCTTGTGCCCACGGAAACGGGTATTTGTAAACATCCACTCCGAAAACAGGCTGCAGCTGATTTTGGAACCAATTTGCCGGTGCATTGTGTGTGGCAACATCCGCATAGAAGCGGTTGGATAACTCATTGAAATCAAGGGTGCCTTTTTCGGCCTGTTCAAAAATGTCGGGAACAATCTCGGTCATGTTCTGAAAGAAGGCACTCACATTTCGTCCTACCGGTTCTCTGACCAATGAGATGACCCGGTGGGGACCAAAGTACCGTTCCTTTTTTGCCCTGAGCTGCCGGCCCATTTCAATCTGGTTAAGCGTTTTTCTTGGGTCCGTCCGGGTGGATCTGACCAATTTTTCGATCTCATCCAGATCGTTCATCAGGTGAATGTGTTCTATATAAAGACCCGGGGCAGATTTTCTTATGGAAAGCTCAACTGTTTTAGATCCGACTTTGCCCATCTGATAGAGCCAGACCGGCTGATGTTTTTTTTCGATTCCGAAAAGATTTCGTAAGACTTTTTTAAGAAGTGTTTTCATTGAAAAAGGGAATAATTATTTATCAGGATGTGTGTGAATTGTCTGTTGCTATGATTCCTGGTGCAGCCGTGGTCCATGTTTATTGCCAGAAGGAAAAAGTGACAATCCGATCCGTATCTAAACTGGTTTCCTTTCAGATGCCATGCTCTTGTTATTTCCGGGTACACTGTTAAAAATCAATGCCAGTGTACAGGAGAGTGTTGCAGGAGGGAACCAGTTTCCCCCTGCAACAGACAGTTGCATGAACAGACTACAAAAATACGACAATGAACATCGGGCTGTTGTGTCGCAGTTCAATCGGTCACGACCGGTCAGATTCTTCAGTCTTCGCTTACCACGGTCTGAAGATGATATTCTTGTTCACCAGCAGATCCTTGATCTGAGCCACTCCTTCGATGGCATCCGGATGGGTGGGAAGCATAAGGTCGGGGGTCACATCGGTGGAACGGTAATCGCCCATCCAGACCACCTCGATCTGCTCGCTCGCCACGCAGGTCTTGATAATTTCCAGATCGGCCTGGGTAAGTTCCACGGCGGTTACAATCAAAATGGCTCCGCTTTCAAGCATGATATGAGCCACCTCTCCCAAACGGCGCAGGTGCTCTTCCCGGGTATCAGATTTCCCCTTGATATCAGCATCAATACCATAAATCACGTTACCGATTCCGAGGAAGTACACGATGCGGCCATCATTGAAAAGATCGGCTTCCAGAGCCCGGGCCAGTGTCTTTTTACCAGCCGATTTCGGACCGGTCATGATAAGAAGGGTCGGACGCTGATTGTATTTAACTGCACGGCGTTCCGGCTGGATGGAACTTTGTTCCCATTTGTAATTTCTGAGGAATACTTTTTCACGGACCCATCCCTGACCATCCGGTAAATCTTCCCGGATGATTCCGCCCCCGGTGATTTCATAATCATCGATGATAACGAACCGGCTGGTGGCTGCAATGGTGTCGGCCAGATCGAAGGCCATGGGTTTGGACAGCTTGATCGTACATTCGGCCACATCATGACGATTGATCCGGTCGGCATCCTGACGGGAATCGAGAGTGGAGGCGTCGATGAGCTTGTGCACTGCTTCGAGCCGGCAGCTGATTTTGGCAGTACCCAGCTTCAGGAAATAGTCCCGCTTCATCACCATTGGCTTTTTGCCAAGCCAGAACAGACTCACCTTGATCCGGGAGCTGACTTTCGGGCGGATATCTGAGCTGAGAACGGCGATTTCACCACGTTTGACGTAAATCTGTTCCGTCAGGGTAAATCCGGCCGCCTGACCAGCTTCCGATTCTGTCCGTTGTGGCGTGTTGAATCCTTCGATGGTCTTAATGGTACTGTGTTTTCCTGATGGATAGAAAATCACATCCTGGCCGACTCTCACGCGACCGGTTTCAATGGTTCCGGCTACAATCCGCCGGTCATCGCCATGGGCAGTGAATTTGTACACATCCTGAACCGGCATCCGGAAAGGCTTGTCGAGGGGGAGTGCCTCCTTCTGAAAACGGTCGAGTGCATCCAGAACGGTGTCACCAGAATACCACGGCATTTCTTTGGTGGCGCGGCTGGCAATGTTCACACCATCGCGGGCAGCGATGGGAATAAAGGACAAGGGCACGATTCCCACTTCGGTCAGGAAGGCACGGTATTCCTTTTCAATTGAATCGAAACGGGCCTTATCAAAATCGGCCAGGTCCATCTTATTGACCAGGACCGTGATTTGCCTGATTCCCAGCATGGAGAGCATGTAACCATGGCGGCGGGAGTTTTCACGAACGCCTTCAGCCGCATCAATTACCAGCAGGGCGGCCTCGGCGCGTGCAGCACCTGAAATCATATTTTTTAGAAACTCGATGTGACCGGGTGCATCGATAATAATGTATTCGCGTTTCTTGCTTTTGAAAAAGATCCGGGCCGAGTCAATGGTGATCCCCTGGGATTGTTCATCCTTCAGTGCATCGAGAAGAAAGGCATACTCGAAAGGCTTGGAGTTCCGTTCACAATTGGCGCGGACCATGTCCAGTTTGCCTGTGGGCAGACTGTTGGTGTCAGCCAGCAATCGTCCGATCACGGTGCTTTTTCCGTGATCCACGTGTCCGGCAATGACGAGTGACAGGCGGGTGGATGGGTTCTGGTTAATGGCTACTGGCTGCTGGCTGTTGGTTGACATAATTTATTGAATTGTTTGGATGAATCGGTTTAGCATTTTACCAATTGAGTCAATGCTTTCTTTTAATCTGTTAAAATCTTCAGTTTTGATATATCCGAGGTCAGTTGATAAAAATAACAAATACTCAGTTTCCTGCAGAGATCCTCGTGATATGTACAGAAACTGCCGTAACTCGTTCGGACTTTGCCTGCCTTTTCCTTCTGCGATGTTATTTGGAACCGAAATGACCGACCGAAGCAATTGGGATTTCAGTGTATATTCTTCTTCCTTTGGAAATTTCTTTGTTACCCGATACACATCCAATACTAATTGGTGAGAGAGTTGCCATACTTCCAGCTGTTGATAGTCACCCATCGTTAGTTAAGTGGATAAGGATTGATGGCTACTGGCGCATGGGTGCTGGCTTCTGGCAACTGGCGGCTGGGTACGGGCTGCTGACTGGTAGCAATTTTGGAAAGTATAGACGGAATAATAAAATGAGAAGTTGTGTTCATGAAAGAAAGACTTTTTTAAATTTAAGCATCTGAACTAATTAACTACATCAATTTTGTCATGGATGGCCATTGTATTCCTTCTTCGAAAAAGGAAGGGAAAATCGGGGGATAACTTCCTTCTAACCAAATCATTAAATACCACTCCCACAGCCAATAGCCAGTAGCCAGCGGCCAGTAGCCAGTAGCCAGTAGCCAGTAGCCAGTTACCCCTTACATGTATCCTTCGCGGCGAAGGGTTTCAAGTCCGCCGCCATCATCTTTATCCTGAGCCCGTCCGGACCGTTCGGCCACATTCGCCAATTTCCCTACGCGTAATTCCTCAATGATTTCCTGAACATTTCTGGAATCCGACTTAATCGGTGTGGTACAGGGTCCGCATCCCAGCGACCGGTAGCGTGATCCATCGCCCTGATTGTAATACAGCGAAACGGTGGGAATGTTTTCGCGTTCGATATATTCCCAGATATTCAGTTCGGTCCAGTCGAGCAGGGGATGAATCCTGACGTGGGTTCCGGGGGCGAAATCGGTTTTGAACTGATTCCAGAATTCGGGTGGCTGATCGCCGATGTCCCAGGAGCTTTCCTTGTCACGAGGCGAGAAATACCGCTCTTTTGACCGTGAACCTTCCTCATCGGCGCGGGCTCCCACAATAACGCCGGTATACGGCTCGGTGTTGGTGTCGCGTTCATATTTTCCCAACTGGTGGTTCATGCGGTACCGGGGCCAGCGACCGGAAAGCGTGTTTTTCAAGGCTTCTGCTTTCAGGGCCCTGCAGCAACCGATCCGGTCCAGATTTCCATCGGGAAAGGTCATTTTTGCATCGAGCGCCTCGCGGTTTTCTCCGTAGACCAGATTCAGGTTCCATTCCAGTGCCAGCCGGTCGCGGTACTGAATCATTTCGGGAATCTTGTAACTGGTATCGATATGCACCAGCGGAAAGGGAACGTGACCATAAAAGGCTTTTCTGGCCAGCCAGAGCAGAACGGTACTGTCCTTGCCGATGGACCACAGCATGCACATGTTTTTGAAATTGGCGTATGCTTCGCGGAAGATATGAACCGATTTCTGTTCAAGTTGATCGAGGTAATCCATGCTCATGTCAGAATTTGATCCCCATAGATTTCAGATGATTTTTTACAAGACTGTCATTTCCCTGGGCCAGCAGACTGTTGGCACTTTCCGGGATGTAGCCGAGGACTTCGAGGGTCCTGAGAATTTTATTCACCGACTCGTCGAGGCTTTCCTTGTCGGTATTGCAGATCACTTCAGGTTTCAGTGGCGGTTCATACGGATCGTCAATTCCGGTGAACGCCTTGATCTCACCAGCCCGCGCCTTTTTATAGAGTCCCTTTACGTCCCGTTGTTCACACACATCGAGCGGTGCATTCACGAATACTTCAACAAAATGTCTGATTTTTTCCCGTACCGCTTCCCTGACTGCACGATAAGGTGAAATGGCCGATACGATCACCACCACTCCATGCCGGGTGAGCAGTTCTGCCACAAACCCGATGCGGAGTATATTGATATCCCGGTCTTCACGGGAAAAGGACAACCCCTTTGAAAGATTGGTCCGGACCACATCACCATCCAGCACCTCCAGTTCAACGCGTCGGTTGGTCAGTTCCTGGGTCAGACGGTCGGCAATGGTCGATTTTCCAGCCCCGCTGTAGCCGGTCAGCCAGATGGTGACCCCTTTTTGTTTGATTTCAGACATGATTAAACCTGATAAATAAATAGGTTAACACAACAATCAATGAAATGATGCTCACAATAATTCCCTTGACAACCATGTCATTAACGGTGAAGGTTCCGCTGGAAAAGGCAATGGCGTTGGGAGGAGAACTCATCGGGAAGACAAAAGCGAGTCCGGAAATCAGTGTGATGCTGTAGAAAATGATCATCACATCGAGATTGTGCTGAATGGCCGCTGTCAGAACAATGGGTAACACGATGGTCAGAGCAGCAGCGTTGCTCATGAACTCGGTCAGGGTAATGGTGACCACGGCAAATATAAGAACCATGGTGATTTCACTGTTCAGCCAGGAATCGGGGAATACTTTCAGCAGCAGACTGCCCGCCTGGGTATGATTCAGTACATATCCGAGAACAATGGCCCCGCCATACATCAGAATCACATTCCAGTTGACCAGTTCATCCACTTTTTTCCATTCAACCCCCCGGGCCACAAACATGAGGACGGCACCCAACAGGCTGACGGTTGCCAGATGCAACCAGGCTCCTGCAACCATCCACAGAAGGATAACAGCGGCAAATATAACAGCCACCCGTTTTTCGCGGAAAGACATGGGGCCCAGATTTCTTCTCATGGCATGAATCACTCCGGGATCGAGTTTATGACGGAGGGAAATGCCGCGGATCATGAAGGGAAAGACGACCAGAACCACAACCCCAAGAATGAGGGCAACCGGAACGCCGACCGAGGCATGGTCCCAGAAGGTGACTGTTTTTCCGGTCATGTCTTTCAGAAATTCTATGGCGAGGGAAGCACGCGCGCCGCCCAGTAAGGTGCCGATTCCCCCGACAACGGCCCCCCAGGCCATGCCCATAAACAACAGCATTCCCATGGGCCGGTTTCCGGTTTTCTCGCCAAGCAGTTTTGAAATTTCGAGGACGATGGGGAAAAAGATGGCTGCCACGGCGTGTTCGGGCATCAGAAACGACATGAATAAGCAGCCCGTGTAGATACTCACGTAAACCTTACCCAGCGTGTTTTCGCTGCTTTTCAGAAACAGCAGGGAAATCCGGCGGGCCAGTCCCGAATCAATAACCGCTGCCACCATGATAAAAACACCCAGAAGGAAGAAAACTGCTGTGTTTCCAAAGGCTGCCAGTGTCTGGTTTAAAGGCATAATATTCAGAACAGGAACCAGTACCAGTATGAGCAACGCCGTGATTCCATGTGGAATCAGACTGGAAATCCATAGATAAACGGCAAGCGCGAGAATGTAAAGCGCGCCCGCAGACTGGTAATCCATCCCTGCCTGGTCATGGAAAAGCACCATCGGTAAACCAGCGAGGGCCAGAAGGGAAAAACCGAGTATTTTAAAGAACCAATCGCGTGGTAATTTACCGGCAAACAGCCGTCCGGGGCCCGGATTGCTCCATGCGTCGGGTTTGGAATCACTCATGATCAGGTATGATTCCGGATGGATTGAATTAAGGATTGATGGTCAATACCCAGCGTGGCAGCCACCCCATTGGGTTTTTCAAGTGTGGCAGTCCGTCTGATCACCACGGGATCCCCGGTCACTTCCGTGACGGTTCCTCCTGCTGCCCGCAAAAGGGCGGCACCTGCTGCATGGTCCCACGTTTTTTCCAGATAGACCGAATCGGTCGGATACCGCAGGTAGGCACTGGCTTCTCCTCTGAGCAGAAGTCCATATTTCGCCTGACTATCCATTTCAATCACCTGAAGCCCCAGATCGTTGGCCACCTGTTGGGCCACCGGGGCATTTCCATGGGATTTTTCCACTGAAGTGGCAAGAGCAGAAACAGATGGAGACAAAGGCAGTATCTGAACGTCATCAGGAGTCTGCAAGGATAGCTGAACCGGCTTTTTACCCGTTTCCCAGTAAAACAGTGAGCCTTTCTGAGCACTGTCGAGGGTTGGGAACGGAAGGTTGGGGCAGTACAGACAGGCAAGAAGGGGTTCGCCAGTGGAGTCGTATCGGGAAATGGCAACGGCAAACTGTTCCCGCCGCAGGTAGCCTTTGGTCCCATCAATCGGATCGATGTACCAGACGGGACCGGTGGCAGAACGTCCCTGATCATCCAGCACAACATCGGGTGACCGGGTCAGATCGGGATATAAGGAAGGATGATCCTCGATAAAACGGCGAAGATCGGCCGAGGTAGCACCCGACGACCGCTCTTCGGCGATGATGTAATCACCGGGAAAATGCCGGGTAATCCAGTCAATGATAAAAACCTGTACCGACAGATCGGCCAGGGTCACCGGACTTTGGTCCGGTTTGACATATGAAGATCGTTTTTCGTCAAGAGCCGTCAGAATTCCGTAGATTCCATTGCATAGCGGCAGAACAGGCGTAGAAAATTCAGTCAAAGGATGGTTGCCATTCACTTTTTTAGGGAACAAAGATAAAAATGGAGCCTGCTATTACCAATTAACCTGTTTAAAATAAGTACAAATACAGGATTTATGATTGCATTTTAACGGTTATGCAAGTGGGGTGAAAGGAGCGTTTTGTGTGAGAAAAAGGGGTCTGGCACAGGATTTGACCATGGAAGATATCTTTGAACGTAAGGAAACCCTGTCATGAGTAAACGTCCCGCTGTTTCATCATTAACAATGGCCTTTCATGAGATCATCTGGCCTCATCGCCGTATCTTATCGATTGGTTTGGTTCTCATTGCCATTAACCGGTTGTCGGGTCTGGTTCTGCCCGGAAGCACGCAAATTCTGATTGATGATGTCATTGGTTCTGCCGATCTGTCAAAACTCTGGTGGTTGCTGGCAGTGGTGGCCGGTGCACTGATCATTCAATCAGTGACCAGTTACAGTCTCACCCAGCTTCTCAGTGTGGAAGCGCAAAAACTTATTGCCAGTTTGCGGGTACGGGTCCAGAACCATATTCTGAGACTACCGGTCCGGTACTTCGATGATCAGAAATCAGGAACACTTGTCAGCCGGATCATGACCGATGTGGAGGGAATCAGAAACCTGGTGGGAACTGGTCTGGTTCTGATGGTGGGAGGTCTGATCACTTCGGTGGTGGCTCTCGTTATGCTCATCAGAATCAGTCCTGTCATGACATTGTATGTGATGCTTCCGGTCCTGGTTTTCGGACTGATCGCCATGAAAGCCTTTAGTCATCTTCGTCCCATTTTCCGTCAACGGGGTGAAATCAATGCGGAGGTCACGGGACGTCTGACCGAAACCCTCAATGGAATCCGTGTCATCAAGGGATTCAATGCGGAAAATTCAGAAATCGCATCGTTT
This sequence comes from Bacteroidota bacterium, assembly GCA_013360915.1. Classification (NCBI taxonomy): domain Bacteria; kingdom Pseudomonadati; phylum Bacteroidota; species Bacteroidota bacterium. The sequence goes on along the minus strand of JABWAT010000014.1, from coordinate 36,973 downwards.
CAGACGGGCGTGGACCGGTTATTTACCAACGTCAGAAAAACCCTGACATCCACCAGCCTGGTTACCATGGCAGCCACCTTACTGCTCGGGCTGGCCAGTGTGGCTATCATGGGTCTGGGTGGATATCAGATCATGACCGGAAACCTTTCCATGGGTGATTTCGTTGCGTTTACGCTGTATCTCGGGTTCATGATTGCACCTATCGTTCAGATGGTAAATATCGGCACTCAGGTTACCGAGGCTTTTGCCGGATTGGACCGCACCCGTGAAATACTTGCCGTTCAGCCAGAAACCGACAATCCGTCACGTCTGGTGACCATTGATCAGACCCGGGGACATGTGGTTTTCAGTCAGGTCAGTTTTGAATATGAGCAGGGCCAGCCGGTGCTGCAGGATATTTCCTTTGAAATGAAACCGGGGACGGTCACCGCTTTGGTTGGAACATCGGGATCGGGAAAAACAACCATTGCAGGTCTCACAGCCACCTTCCTGGAACCGGGTTCCGGGACCATTACCCTGGATGGAACCGACTTATCCACCATCCGCCTCGACTCCTACCGTCAGTTTCTCGGAGTGGTTCTGCAGGATGATTTCCTTTTCGAGGGGACCATCCGCGACAACATACGCTTCCCCAGACCGATGGCAACCGATGAAGAAGTGGAAGCGGCCGTACAGGCGGCATACGTCAATGAATTCACCGACCGGTTCGAAAAAGGGCTCGATACGGTTATTGGAGAGCGGGGTGTCAAGTTATCGGGTGGGCAGCGGCAACGGGTGGCTATTGCACGGGCCATTCTCGCCAATCCGAAAATTTTGATTCTCGACGAAGCAACCTCCAGTCTCGACAATCTCAGCGAAGCCTACATTCAGAAAAGTCTGGCTTCACTCATGACCAACCGGACCACCCTGGTCATCGCACACCGGCTTTCCACCATCCGCCGGGCCGATCAGATTCTGGTTATTGAAAGCGGCCGGATAGCTGAACGGGGGACTCACGACGATCTGATGGCCGCAAAAGGGAAATACTTTGAACTCAACACCTGGCAGGCCCGTATCTGATAAAAAATTTTTAAATCCGGAAAAAGATGGTCGGATGGTAACAGGTACCTGATTTTACAGTTGAAGTTCGGTATCTTTTGTCATCCTGATTATGAAAAATGACACCGGATTACAAAGGAATCTGCTGAATGTCTTTCTGGATGCGTTTAAACCGGTCCATGGAAAGATTGAAGTGATTGACCGGGTCCAGTACCGGGTGATGAACCTGATATTGGTCTCTCTGATTCTGTTTTGTCTGATGATCATTCCGATCGCGGTTTTCTGGGCCGAAGCCCGGTTCAGACTGATCGGGGTGATGATCACCCTGACGGGAGCCACTGGTCTGTGCCTGTATCTGCTGAGAAAAGGCCGGTTCCGACTATCCAGAAACCTGCTTCTTACCGGTATTCTCGGCGTTATTTTCTGGTCGACACTCACCAGCGGCGGAATCTCGTCGCCTTCCATTGCCTCCCTGTTTATTGTGGTTCTGGTGGCCGGGTTGCTGCTGTCGCTGCGGACCGGCCTCGTGGTGTTTACCATCAGTCTGATCTGGGCCGGATTTCTGACGGTCATCGATTATTACCAATTGCTTCCGGCCGCCCAGGTTGAACACACGATTTTTACCAAACTGATCATTTATTCGGTCCTGCTCATCTTCATGATGATTCTGGTCTGGGTATTTGCCAACACGCTTCACCGGTATGTCATCCAGCTGACCGATGAAACCCATCGGCGTGGCGAGGCTGAATCCGAATTGCTTCTGGTCCTCAATTCCATCGATTCGGCTGTGGTGGTCGTTTCTGAAACAGGGGAAATCATTCAGGAAAACCAGGTGTTTCGCGAAACCTTCAATCCGGGATCGGTGGTGCGGTTAATCAGTGAGTTGTTCCCGGTGTTTGCAGATGGATCGCTTATCGGGCAAACCGCTGCCACCAGCCGGCAGTTTGATCTGACTGAGCCGGTGAATGATCGTTTTTTTACTGTATCGGTCAAACCCTTCCGCTTCCGTCAGCAGCAAGCCAGGCTTCTGACCATTTCTGATATTACTGAAATCAAAAAACTGGGAGATGAGCAGGCAAAGCTTCTCGACCGGTTAAGACGCCAGCGAATGGCCCTGATGAAGCTGACGTTTTCCCCTCAGCTTCGTGACGGAAATGTCGAATCGGTCTCCCGGTCCATCACTGAAAGTACCTCGTCGGTGGTCAGGGCTGACCGTGTGTCGGTCTGGCTCGGCGATGTTTCCACCGGACAGTTGCTGTGTGTTGATCTGTTTGACAGACAATCACAGTTGCATGAGTCTGGATTCGAACTGCGGTCAGATGATTTTCCTCGATACTTCCAGGCCCTGGAGCGGTCGAGGGTTATCGATGCAACCGATGCGGCCGGCGATGCACGAACCCGCGAACTCGCGGTTTCCTATCTGCAACCCAATGGCATTCTCTCTTTGCTTGATGCCGGAATACGGGTAACCGGAAAGTTGGAAGGGGTGATCTGTATTGAAAGCCGTTCACGCCGTGAATGGACCCCCGATGAGATCCGGTTTGCGGGCGAAATGGCCGATTACATGGCGCAGACCATTCTGAGTCACCAGCGACGCGCGGCCGATCTGGCCCTCAAGATGAGTGAACAGCGATATAAGTTTCTGGTGGAACGGTTGCCTGAAAGTGCCATCATGCTGTACAACCAGGATTTGCGTTTCCTTCTGGTGGATGGTCCGGAAATTGAAGCAAATGGGATGAAAAAAGAAGAACTGATGGGACGGACTCTCTATGAGTTGTTCCCTCCCGATCTGGTGGCCCTTTTTGAACCCAATATGCGGTATGTTTTCTCGGGCAAACCTCATTCAGCCGAACTGGCCTTTCAGGATAAATGGTATCTGTATCATTATGTTCCCATCACCGATGATCAGAATGAAGTGGTTTATGGAATGCTGGTTGCCCGAAACATCACCTCAAAACGGAAAGCACAGGAAGACCTGAGCCGCTCGGAAGAGAAATACCGCCGGTTGTTCAGAGAAGACCTGTCAGCCAATATTATTCTCACGGCTGATGGTAAACTGGTGGATGCAAATCCGTCCTACCTGAAAATGTTCGGATTTGATGACCTGAAAACCGCGAAAACTGTTCATTTTTCGACCCTTTTCAGAACCACCTCAGTCTGGAAAGACATCCTGAATGCGCTCTCACGCGAAGGCCGGCTTGAGTACCTTGAAAATGAAATGGTCCGGCAGGATGGAAAGACCGTTTATGCTGTCACCAGTTTTATTCTGACGAAAAATTCGGCTGGTCAGGTCTCCGAAATCAAGGGATATCTGCTCGATGATTCCAAACGTCGCGAATTGGAGCATCAATTGGTTCAGTCCCAGAAATTGCAGAGCATTGGAACGCTGGCCGGTGGCATTGCCCATGATTTCAATAATCTGTTGGCCATTATTCTCGGCCGGGCTCAGATGCTCGAAAACCGGGTTCAATCCGATCCGAGATTGCTTCGCGATGCTCAGATTATTCATCAGGCGGCCGAACGCGGAACCGGTATGGTCAGGCAACTGCTCACCTTTGCCAGAAAAAGTGAGACCCGTGCCGAAAAAATCGATATCACCGATATTTTACTCGATATCGAAAAAATCATCCGTGAAACGTTCCCGAAAAATATCACCTTCCATTCAGAGTACACTGGAAAAATGCCGGTCATTCAGGGCGACTCAACGCAATTGTATCAGGTGTTCCTCAACCTGTGTGTAAATTCACGCGATGCCATGCCTGGCGGCGGACACCTGTCGGTCACCACCTCTGTTCTTGATGGGGATTCCCTCAATCAGAGAATCCGGAATGCCATTGCCAAATCCTATGTCCAGGTGGTGGTATCCGATTCCGGAATGGGAATTCCTTCCAATGTGATCAACCGGATATTCGAACCCTTTTTTACCACCAAGGACATTGGAAAAGGAACCGGTCTGGGACTGTCGGTTGCTTACGGAATAATCACCGCCCATCGTGGATTCATTGAAGTGGATAGTGTCGCAGGAAAAGGAACCTCGTTTACCATTTATCTGCCGGTTGAAGAAGTTGTTTCCACTGTTCAGGGGATGGAAGTCACAACCGTGACCGAGGTGCGGGGAGGAAACGAAACCATCCTCCTGGTCGAAGATGAAGAAATGTTGCGCGACCTGGTCATGGAAGTGCTGATCTCGAAGGGGTACCATGTTCTCTCGGCATTCAACTCGGTGGAAGCCATCGATCTGATCCAGAACCGGAAAGAGCCCATTGACCTGATCCTGTCTGATTATGGACTTCCCGTGATGAATGGCGGACAGTTACACGACTATCTGAAAAACATACTTCCGTCGGTACCATTTATTCTTGCCAGCGGTTATATTGATCCCGATGAGCGTCAGGCGCTCGAAAAACAGGGCATAACCGCCTTTATAGAAAAACCATACCGCCCCGAAGAGTTGGCTTCTGTGATCAGAACCCGTTTAGACCGGCGGAAATCTTAACCGTCCCATGTTCAGAATTCCACTGCCACTTACATTCAAACCCAAATTTTTCACCACCCTCCAGACCTATAACGCCGAACTGTTCCTGAAAGACCTTCAGGCCGGAATCATCGTCGGAATTGTCGCTCTTCCCCTGGCCATCGCCTTTGCCATAGCCTCTGGTGTATCACCAGAGAAAGGCCTCATCACTGCGGTGATTGCCGGATTTCTGATTTCATTCCTCGGTGGAAGCCGGGTGCAGATTGGTGGTCCAACCGGTGCCTTTGTGGTGATCGTCAGCGGTGTGGTGGGCACTTACGGCCTGAACGGACTTCTCATTTCAACCTTCATGGCCGGTGTCATTCTCATCATCATGGGTCTGACCAGAATGGGAACCTACATCAAGTTTATACCCTATCCCATCGTGACCGGATTCACCTCGGGAATTGCGGTCATTATTTTTTCCACACAGGTCAAGGATTTTTTCGGACTTTCCATCGCGTCGGTCCCATCGGAAATCATCCCAAAATGGTTTTCCTACGCCGAAAACCTTGGGTCGGTAAACTGGTATGCGCCTGCCCTGGCCATCGTTACCATTGCAACCATTTTGTACTGGCCCAGGCTGACTCAGAAAATACCCGGGTCTCTGGTAGCCGTCATTCTTACCACTCTGGTGGTTCAGGTTTTTAATCTTCCGGTGGAAACCATTGAAAGTAAATTTGGTGCCATTCCTTCTTCGCTGCCCGCACCCATGGTTCCCCAACTCGATTGGCAAACCGTCCGGAATCTGATTCCACCTGCCACCGCCATTGCCTTGCTGGCCGCCATTGAATCACTGTTAAGCGCGTTGGTTGCCGATGGTATGACCGGCAGTCGTCACCGGTCGAACATGGAACTGATTGCGCAGGGGGTTGCAAACATCGCTTCTCCCATCTTCGGTGGTATTCCGGCCACCGGTGCCATTGCAAGAACCGCCACCAATGTAAAGAACGGCGGCCGGACTCCGGTTGCGGGAATGATTCATGCAATTGTTCTGCTGCTGATTATGCTGCTTGCCGGGCAATGGGCCGGACTGATCCCCATGGCCACTCTCGCCGGAATTCTGATGGTGGTTGCCTGGAACATGAGCGAAATGCATGCCTTCCGATCGATCATGAAGGGCCCTAAAACCGATAAAGTGGTGTTACTGACCGCCTTCCTGCTAACCGTTATTTTCGATCTGGTTCTTGCCATCGAAATCGGAATGGTGCTGGCCGCCTTCCTGTTCATGAAAAAAATGGCTGATATTTCGCACGTCTCCCTGAAGAAACAGGATTTTGCTGAGGACACCGGTGAGACCGATTCCAATACCATCATGCAACGATCCATTCCCGGGTCGGTGGCGGTCTTCGAAATCAACGGACCTCTCTTTTTCGGAACGGTTCACAAGTTCCGTGAATCCATCTCACTGGGGAGCAGTGACTATAAAGTGCTGATTATCCGGATGCGGAATGTTCCATACATGGATACCGGCGGATTGCGCACGCTGGAAGATATTTATGAACAATGCCGGAAAAGTCATGTTCATCTGCTGATTTCAGATATTCACACACAGCCCCTTTTCATCTCTGAAAGTGCCGGATTCCTCGAAAAAATCGGCATAGACAACGTGCTGGGGAACCTTGATGAAGCCATCAACCATGCACGCGGCATTCTTGGACTTCCTCCGGTGGATCCTCCCGCCCCATTCGAACCCACGGTCGAACGCGAACGGCACCCACCACGGGCCATGACCGGTAAAGACCCGGTTTGACGCTACCCGATTTTTATCTGTCTTTTTCTGTTAAGATTGGTTAATTTTGATTGGGTCGGTGATACTGACCGGCATTAACTATCCCAAACTCACAAGGAGTTCTATGAAAAAACCATGGTTGTTAATTGTATTGATGGTAACATCTGGCACGTTGCAGGCCCAGATGAATGGTCTTGACTTGTTGAAAAAGTACCGCATTCCTGAAACACGATATGGATTTGGGACGCTTGAGTTCAGCAGTAATTTGAACGGGAGCTATTACAATACGGAAACACCCGTTGAGGAAAGAGAATCCATGTCCCAGTATGAAAATTATAACTTCAGTATTCAACCCGAGTATGAATATGTCTATGACTCCGATCCATTGCAATGGGATGTTTTTGGATACTTTGAGTTTGAACTGATTGGTCAGGAGAATACATATCAAAATAAATCACCATTCTATACAGACAAGAAGGTCTCCTCTGAAAGTTACAGGTGGATTAAGACCCCGACTCTTTATGGCAGGGCTAGTTACCGGACCTATCTGTCTGATGAAGCACCCTGGTCAGTATACACATATGTAAGTGGTAACCAAATGGTCTCACATTATTTGCGCCGGGACTGGGAGGATCCGGATAACAGAAAGCGGTTTAAGTCCAATCAGGAATACACGCGGGATTACAGACAGTCAACCAACGTGGATGTTTTATTTTCATATGGGAGGATTCGAAATGTAACTCCGGTCATTAATGCCATCCGGTTTGGAGAACGCCTGCAAAAAAGTGGAGCCATTACCAGTCCGCTCACTGATGAAACGGTTAATAACCTTTCTGCAATTTTTGCGAGGATACCTTACTATAACTCCTTTTATGAACGTCCGGAAAAGCTGATCCGGCAGGATGTTGAGGATGCGTTAGCTCAAACGGATGGATACGGTAAAGCAAGCAGTTTTCAAACGGAATATGCCTTCGAATCCCTTAGTGAAATGCGTTTCATTCGTCAGGAAGGATGGTTGGTCGAGGCTGGTTTTGGTCACCGATACAATAAAACCGACTATGATGAGTACAATAGTTGGGGACACTATACAGACCGGACAGAGGAATCGGTCGTTGCAGTTGTTCTGAAAGCTTCTGTTTTTGAATCATTAACCCTTAATTCGGGCTTCTTTGTAAACGGAGGCTTTTCCGGAGGACCTCAGATATCGACTCTGAGTTCTTTAAAACAGCAATATGCCTCACAGATAAAGGCAGGTTTATTTTACGAATGGTTTGATCGATTACTGGTTTCGGGATCCCATGAAATCACCTATGTTCACAGGAATGTTGAGGCCGGAAGACCAACATACTTTTGGAATCATCATTTAACGGCTTCCGGTAATTATTTTCTCGAAGATCAGGTTGCCCTGACCCTCTCAGGCTACTATCAATTTTTTATTGGTTCTCAACCCGGGCCTTATGACAACCTTTGGCGACAGCGCAATGGTGAGTATTCCCTTTCCGCCGGCCTGACCTGGTATTTCGGGTCGACAGAGGCTGTGGGTCTGAGACCCTGGGATGCGACTGAATTGAATCCCTGATCCTGAAACGGTATTTTTGACCCAACGTTACCAGCAAACCGGGCAACTGAAGCCCGGTTTCTTTTTTCAGGATGTATCATGGCTGACTCTTTCCGGCGGATTTTAGTTACCGCCGCCCTTCCTTACGCAAACGGACCCGTTCACATCGGACATCTGGCAGGCGCTTACCTTCCCGCCGATCTGTTTGTAAAATATCAGCGGCTGAATAAGAAGGATATTCTGTTCATCTGTGGCTCGGATGAACACGGGGTTCCCATTACCATCAAAGCTGATCAGGAAAAAGTATCCCCTCAGGACATTGTAGACCGCTACCATGTGATGATGGAAAAGGCCTTCCGCGACTTCGGAATCGGGTTTGATAACTACTCCAGAACCAGCCTGCCGGTCCATCACGAAACCAGTCAGGAATTTTTCTCGGTGCTTCATTCGAAGAAAATTCTGGTCGAAAAGTCCGAGAAACAGCTGTATTGCACCCACGATTCCATGTTTCTGGCTGACCGGTATGTGGAAGGCACCTGCCCGAAATGTAAAAAGGAAGGGGCTCGCGGCGATCAGTGCGAATCCTGTGGTTCCTACCTGAATCAGACCGATCTCATCGATCCCCGGTGTAAACTATGCGGAAATCCGCCCGAAATCAGGGAAACCAGCCATTGGTATCTGCCACTTGGCAAATTTCAGCAGCAACTCGAAGCCTGGCAGGCCAAACATCCCGACTGGAAGGACAACGTGGTCAATTACTGTCAGGGATGGTTTCGCGAAGGACTTGAAGACCGGGCCGTTACCCGTGATCTCAAATGGGGTGTGAAGGTGCCGCTTCCCGATGCAGAAGGAAAAGTGCTGTATGTCTGGTTCGATGCACCGATTGGCTACATTTCCTCGACACGGGAATGGGCTTCGAAGCAGGGGAACCCCGATCTCTGGAAAACCTGGTGGAAAAGCAATGATACCCGCCTGATTCATTTCATTGGCAAGGATAACATTGTCTTTCATGCCATTGTGTTTCCGGCGATGCTGATGGCTCATGGAGAATACGTACTGCCCGACAATGTTCCGGCCAATGAGTTTCTCAATATTGAAGGGAAGAAACTTTCCACCAGCCGTAACTATGCGGTCTGGCTGCATGAGTATCTCGAAAAATTTCCCGCAGATTCCCTCCGGTATGCGCTTGGATGTTCGCTTCCGGAAACCAAGGATTCTGATTTTTCATGGAAGGAGTTCCAGGCGCGGCATAACAACGAACTTGCTGATATTTATGGCAATCTGGTGAACCGGACGGTGACATTTGCCAGCCGGTATTTCGGAGGTCGGATTCCTCCGCTTACCGATCCTTCAGACAAGGATCGGGACATGGAGGCCTACCTGGCCGGCGCACCCTCCCGGATCGGGGAATTGTATGAAACCTTTAAGTTCAGGGAGGCCATTGCCGAAACCATGAACGTGGCCCGGGCCGCCAACAAGTATTTTAACGACACCGAACCCTGGAAAACACGGAACACGGACCTTCAGAAATGCGGAAACACCATTCATGTGTGTCTGCAGGTCTGCCGCTCACTTGCCATCCTGTTCTCACCCGTAATTCCGGCCGCTTCCCGTCAGGTCTGGGACATGCTTGCCATTCAGGATCCGCTGGAATCGATGGACTGGCAATCAGCTTCCTTCTTTGGTCTTTCGGATGGACATCAGATCGGGACACCGGGAATCTTATTTACCAAGTTTGAAGATGCGGTGATTGATGAGCAGATCGCCCGTCTGAATCAACCGGCAGCAGCACCCGTGGCAAGAACCTGGGAACCACAAAAACCCGAAATTACCATCGATCAGTTTAATGCGGTGGATCTGCGAGCGGGAAAAGTTCTGGCCGCAGAAATTTTTAAGGGAACCGATAAATTGCTGAAACTTCAGGTGGATCTGGGTTACGAAACCCGGCAGGTTCTGGCCGGATTGCAGCAGCACATCAGTGCAGAAAGTCTGGTCGGAAAGCAGGTGATCATTGTGGCCAACCTCGCTCCCCGGGTCATGAGGGGGGAATCGTCTAAAGGAATGGTTCTGGCCATTGAGAATGAACAGGGAAAACTGGTGCCGGTGTTCCTGCCAGAAGATGGTGTGACCGGGAGTGCCGTCCGATGAAAAGAATGAGTTGGCTTTTTGTTCTTCTGATTGTCCCGATCCTCCTTCGGGCCCAGTTTGTCACCACCGAGTTTTCCGGTGGATTGGCTGGTGTTTCTTTCACAGGTCAGGTCTCTCATTTTCAGGGAAGCATCCGGTATGATATCAATCCGGACTGGTTGCTGTCTGCCACTTTTCTTAAATGGACTGGCAACGATAGTCGCCTTTCGGATAAAATTGTTGCGAACCGGGATTACTTTAACCACCATGCCTATAACCTCGAAATCAGTTTTCATGACCGGTTTAACCGGTATTCAGGTCTGATCACCGGCGGAGGACTGGCGCTGGCAGAAATGAAACGTGGCCTGGAAGACGGAACTCTGGAGACCCGGCTGATTCCGGGGTTTTCGCTAAGCTCAAGTGTGTATGTGGCACTGCTGAGCCGTGTCTATCTGACCGGAGGAGTCCGTCTGATGGCTCCGCTTGGGTACCGGGGTCGTGTGGTCTCGGTTCCGAGATGGGGATTTGTCAATGCCGGCGTTGGATTCTTGCTGTTCTGAATCAGTGACCGTTTTTATCCGATATTAAATCAGGTCTCAGCTGCCTTCGGGTTTTAACCGCCAAAACCTGACTCCATTTTTTATTGGGTGGAATGCCACCCGATTTAAAACCGTTTTCACCTGTCGGTTTTATTTCAACCCATCTTTCAACGCCCCTCCGATCATTATCACATTATTCCTGACCTCCATTAAAAAACCACGTGCCCGTTAATGTAGCCTCAGAAAACTGTGGGGATCGCAACTGACTAATTTCCCACCAGATATTTTCCGTAACGGGGCAGTGCCTTTTTAACAATCACTGTCACAAGCAGGGAAGTGAACAGAATAGCTGAGGCCATCATCAGGTAGATGAAAAATGAATTGTGTTCAAAGGAAAACTGATGTTGTTTTTTTACTGCCTTTATTAACCAGATGATGATTCCGTGAATAAAGAAAATTCCGAAACTGTTCGAGGCGATGAGTTCGAACAATCGCTCTTTATAGGTTTCAAAACGGTTAAGCCAGATGACGAGGAAAAAACAGAGGGAAATTTTCTGAAGAATCATCAGGTCGATCCCTGCATATATAAAGGGTTCCTTTCTGTAGTTTCCCTGATTCCCCGAAAACACCTGAAGGGTGGCAATGAGGATTGCAATCAGCAAAAAGACAATTTCGGTGCGTTTTAATACATCCAGAATCGTTTCACGCTTTTCTGAAACAATCATTCCAAGCATATAGACCGGAATAAAATAAACCACATTCTGAATAACGGAATATAAATGGAGATTGGTCCCCCTGTGAAGAAATACCGAAACAGCAAGACACAGCACGGTGATAATAACCTGAAAGTGAACAGGTAATTTCAGTATTTGCCTGAAAAGAGGGGATAGCAGAAAGACGATCATGATAAATGGAATGTACCAGTACCCCATAAAAAATCCGCCAACACCGATAAGAAAATGCCGGATGAGAGAATAATTCAGTATCCGTTCAGGGTGGCCGGATGCCAGGTAATTCACATATAGGACCAGCACCGGAATCAGCGACAGAATCAGAAAAGGAATCAGCACATGTTTGGTTTTCTTAATCATGAAATCCGGGTAGTCGAACCGGCTTCGGAAAAGGTGGTGAAACAAAAAGCCGGAAATGAAGACAAAAAAGGTAGTTCCTCCTGCAGCGAGATTGTAAAAGACTTGTGATGTGAATGTATCAGGCGCGTAGTCAGAAATAATAAAACTGTGTCCAAAGACCACAAAAAAAATGGCGATGGCCCTGAAATGATTAATGGATTGTATATACATGTTTGCCATACTGCTGACCGATACACCGGGTTAGGTGAGATGAAAAAAGAGGCCAACCGTTTTCGGGATGGCAAGTGAGATGATTTCTCCTAAGGAAAAGGAGAAAAGTTAATGGGGAATCGATAACTGGTCCCTGAATTCCCGGGGCAACGCCTCCATGGGGTCCCACCGGTGGGCGTCCCAATCCACCTGATCTTCATTGATGAACCGGACTCCCTCGCTCTTCAGCCGTTTCTGCATGGTCTCGGGTGTTTCGAAGTGAAATTTTCCGGTGAGCAACCCAATCCGGTTGACCACCCGATGGGCCGGGATGTCCTTCCGGTTGGCGACGGCATTCATGGCATACCCGACGATTCTGGCAGAGGAACCTGTTCCAAGAAACCGGGCAATGAGTCCATAAGAGGTCACTCTGCCGGGTGGAATTTCACGCACCACGGACCAGACCCGCTCGTAAAAGTCGGGTGGTAACCGCCTTTGCGGTTTATTTCCACCAGAGACCAATCCAGCCTTCACGATCCAGAATGTGGTAGATGACGTAAATCCAGGAAAGCAATCCGTGAAAAATGGCCCAGAGCACCGATTGGTTTTTATACCAGGAAATGGCAATGGCCAGTGCGCTGCCGAAGCCGATCCCGCTGCGGACGGTTGAAGTAATCCGGGAAGAAGTGGTTTGTTGTTCCATGTTTAGTAAAGGTTTATTTAATGATACCGGCCATGTTCAAAAATAGCCTTTAATTCGGACTGTTGGATGGTCTTTCCCAAAGCAACCATCAATTTAATCCGTGCCTTTTGTCCGTTCAGATGTCCACCGAAAATCACGCCTGCTTTTCTGAGGGCTGCTCCGCCACCGGGATAGCCATAGGTGTCGAGAACACGACCTTTTCCGGTTCTGGAAACCAGAACGACCGCCACTCCCTTTTTTACGGCTGATACGACAGACTCAAAAACCGGAACCGGCACATTGCCCCGGCCCATGCCTTCCAGAACCACCCCACGGTAACCCTTTTCGACGAGCGTATCAATCAGAAGACCATCCATTCCGGTATAGGTTTTAATCAGTGCGACTTTTTCTTCTAACCGGGTGGAGCCGATGTACTCAGAAAACTCGGGTTTCCGGTAGATGTATACATCATCTTTATCGACAATGCCGAGCATTCCGAAATTCGGGGATTGAAAGGTGCCCATCTGATCGGTGTGTGTTTTCACCACTTCACTGGCCGGGTTGATTTCGCCGTTCAGACATACCAGCACGCCTAAATCGCGTGCATGCTCATGACAGGCGACTGCAACTGAATCAATCAGATTAGGCAATCCATCCCAACCGATCTCGGAGGATGTTCGCATGGACCCTGTGAAAATGATGGGTTTGGGTGACCGGCTCATCAGGTCAATGAAATAGCTGGTCTCTTCGAGCGAATCGGTCCCGTGTGTGATCACAATGCCATCCACCGTGGGATCCTTGATGTATCCCTGCACCACTTCCCACAAGTCCCACATGAGTGCCGGGGTCATGTGCGGACCCGGGTACATGCCAAAGTCATGAATTTTCAGATCGGCCAGCCGGTCAAGTCCGGGCACCAGTTTGAGGAGATCCTGCGGCGGAAGGGTGGGAACGGCCGTCCCTGTGGTTGGGTCGATCTGCATGGAAATGGTGCCACCGGTGAAAATGAGCTGAATGTTTTTCTTCATGGTCTGGTTTTTTAATTTGTACGCAAAGGCGCGAAGACGCAAAGCATAATTAGTTTAAAATACTTGAAACTTAGCGACTAAGCGTTTTTGCGTATGCATTCAACTCAGAGGCGCCAAGTTTAAATACAAAAGAACGCAAAGATTTTTTAGATTTAAATACAAGAACCTCAGCGTTCTCTGCGAATGCTCTGCGACATTGCGTTTCAATTCGTTTCAACGCAAAGTAAGCAAAGGGTACATACAAAAGAACGCAAAGATTTTTTGGTTTTTTTACTAGTCCTTTTTAGCGTCTTTGCGACTTTGCGAACATATGAATCCTTACTGTCTGATCAGAATCCGTCCCCACGTACCGGGAATGGTCAGTCCGGTCAGAGCAGAGAAGTCATCACCATTCAGCAGATCCTTCCAGGCTCCTGCAGCAGTCAGATGAATGGTGGCTGCGGTTTCTGAATTATTCAGCACCACCAGAATCGTTTCGCTGCCGAGGGTCCGGGAATAAACGTACACCTGTTGCAGATTGTCGCACAGAATGGTTTTAAAATCACCAGTGCTTAGTGCCGGATGGGCATTCCGGATTCCGATCAGTTTTTTATAATGCGCCAGCAGGTCCTGATTGACCTCAACGGTTTCAGGTTTTGACCGTTTTGATCCGTCATAGTTATACACTTCGGGAGCGTATGAGAGATCGGCCCATACCATGGGTTTCCGGCAATCGGGATCATTGGCTCCCCACATTCCAACCTCATCGCCGTAGTACACCATCGGAGCACCAGGGTAAGTCATCTGAAAAATGACAAATAATTTCTGAATCTGGTAGTCGGCTACGGTGGGTTTGGTGGTAAGATAACCCGGATAGGATGAGGCCTTTGATTTCATGAAATAATCGCCCCACTGTCCGTAACCGCCAAGATTTTTATTGACGATGGCGGAGGATAACCGGTTGGTATCATGGCTTCCGAATAAATTCTGCTGAACACCGGTCACTCCGCCGGTGAACGAATCACGAAGTTTTTTCAGCCCGGCATCAAACTCGGTGGTGGAAATCCGGTTCGGGATGTCGATGAAATAATCGGATGAAAGAAAGGCGAAATTGTAATTCATCACCGCATCAAATTCATCTCCAAGCAGATACGGACGGGTGGCTTCGATGCTGTCGATGATTTCGGCTGTAATGTAAGCGTCCGGATTGATGGATTTGACCAGTTTCCGCCAGTCCTTCCAGAAGGGGTGCGAAATGCAAAAGGCCACATCGAGACGCCAGCCGTCGATTCCATCTCCCACCGATCCATCCCCATTCGGATCCATCCATCGGCGGGTGGAGGCGAAAATGTACTCCTTCGGTCCGGAAACAATGCCGTTTTCATCCTCACGCAGTTCGGGTAATTCTTTTACCCCGAACCATCCTTCATACTCAAATTTGGTTTTTGCTTTCGGATTGTCCCAGGACTTGATGGTGAACCAGTCTTTATACGCCGATTTCTGCTGATTCTTTTTTACATCCTGAAAGGCAAAACTGTTGATTCCCATGTGATTAAAGACGCCATCGAAAATGAGACGCATTCCCCGGCGGTGAGCTTCTTCGATCAGTTTTAATACCATTTTATCGGCTGAAGTCCAGACCCAGGTGTTGGGATCGGCGGGGTTTTCTGTTTCCATCAGTTTAAGATCACCGGCAGGATCGGGACCCAGATACGGATCGATGTGGTGATACATCATGCCGTCATATTTATGATGACTCGGAGCCATAAATACCGGGTTCAGATACAAGGCCGTGATGCCGAGATCCTGCAGGTAGCCGAGTTTATCGATGATTCCCTGCAGATCACCGCCATACCGGCGCCGGACGATGTTGGCATTCCGGTCGAGCTTGTTCTGTTGTTCATACGGTTGCAATTCATACCAATCGGAAGTCCATGGATGAATCTGCCATGGAGACTGGTTGTCGAAAGGCCAGGACAGATTGGCATAGGATCCGGGGGGATCATTGGTTGGGTCACCATTCCGGAACCGTTCGGGGAAAATCTGATACCAGACCACCGATTTGGCCCAGGCGGGTACAAATTCCTTTTCAACCGGTTTTTCACTTCCCACAAATCCTCCAGCAATCAGGGTGAACAGTATGAATAGCATGGATTACTCCGGAATCAGAACAATTTTGCCTTCTGCACGTGTATTCATAATCAGATCATGAGCGTGCGGGGCTTCAGAAAGCGGAAATTCGTGACTGATGATGGGATTGAGGAATCCGCGTTTAAAGCCATCTATCAGATCGAGGTGAATGGCGAACAATTCCGAATCGGTGGCATTCCGGAGGGCCAGACCGGTGATCATGGCATCCCGGGACATGATATCCCTCGGATTGATTTCGACCGGTCCCCGTGACCCAACCACTACCACCCGTCCGGCTGTCCGGAGAAGCTGAAGGTCTTTGCCAAGATTCAGGCTGGCCATCATTTCCAGAATGATATCCACCCCACGGCCTTCGGTGAGGGAAATAATGGTTTGAAAATGCTCAGGGTCATGGTGATCGACCACGGCAGATGTTCCGATGGATTTAAGAATGTTGGCGCCGTGAGCGGAACCAGCTGTGGCGATGGCGGTCATTCCTTTCCATCGGCAGATCTGAATGGCCGCAATTCCCACCCCACCGGTGCCTCCGTGGACCAGAACCGTTTCGCCGGGTCTGGCATTGGCTTTCAGCATCAGGGCCCGGTAAGCAGTGGCGTAGGGAACGTGAATCGTGGCCCCTTGAGAAAAGGAAAGATTATCGGGTAAATGAAACACCTGACTGGCTTTTGCCAGCGCATACTCGGCATAGCTTCCCGTCAGACACCCGGCGGAATAGACCCGGTCACCGGGTTTCACATGAATGACGCCATCACTGATTTCGACCACTTCGCCTGCCAGATCGATTCCGGGCGTGTAGGGGCATATGGGTTTGTATCCCTGCTCTCCGGCACGCAGGTAGGTATCGACCGGATTTACCCCGGCCGCTTTAACCCGGATCAGTACCTGCCCGGGTTCGGGTTTCAGATCGGGAACCTCGGTCAGTTGCATGACGGATGACGGTCCCGGTTGAAGAACACGGATTGCTTTCACAAGGAGCTCCTGAAAATGTTCAAAAGATCGGTTTCGCCGGGTTGAAATGCCACTGATCGTTTTTAATCAGGTCGTTTTGAAATGCACCCCATTGTGTTAAATTTAAACATTGTCACCAGATTAACAGAAACGAACAGACGTTACCCCGGGTCAGGAGTTGTTATGAAAATTTTCATCACTGCAATGATTATGATGTTCCTTTCGTTGGCTGACGATTCTGTTGCTCAGGAAAGAGTTGGTTCATCACAAACTGCCTTTTTTCTACCACAAGGGTATTTAAGCCCCTGGCTTTCCAGTCGTGGTCCATCGGGTAGCAGCCTGGCCACTGATGATTTTGCGGGAAGTGAAAACCCGGCTGCTTTGGTTCTGCACTCTTACCCAACTGCCTTGCTCGGATTGCAATACCAGACAGATATCAAACGTGGATGGTTGTTAGATATACCTGTAAATGGTTACCAGTCTTGGGAACCTGCTCAACTGTCGGTTGTTGTTCCCTTTGATTGGCTTTCCATTGGTGTCTGTTACTACCAGGATTACTTTGGTGAACTGGATTTTGGTCGGGAGACGTTTGAGGACGAACAGGGTCAAACCAAGACAGTTAATTTTATCCAGACTGATCAAATCCGGACTGCCGGCCTGTCACTTGCAAGTCAAATGCCCTTCAAATTACCCGGCTTTTCCCTGGTTAGTGGTGGTATCCGCATTCAGCATCATTGGTTACAGCAACTGTTTAACTTTCCTGAGGTTTCGGGTAAGGGAACCGCCTGGTCATGGTCAGCCGGCCTGTTGGTTGAAACAGAACAAGTCGGAACAGTGGGTTTCTTCTACAATAACCAGCCAGAATCGGACCTTCTATATAAAGGAAATGAAATAATTAGGGAAGAAGGTGGGGACAAAAAGTTTGTTCCCGTTTCTTACAAAATGATAGTGGAAGTTCCAGACGAATTAATGATAACCTATGGATATCGGACGCCTTTTGATATTGTCATTGAAACCTCTGCTTCCATACAATACTGGGATAGAATCTATAAAAATCTGAAGGGAGGTTATGAATACTCATTTTTCATTGCTTCCATGCATTTCACATCAGTCAGACCAGTTGTTGGAGTATGGTTTAAAAAAAGGAACTATACTGAAAAGTATCAGAAAAGTGCATCGAGGTTGTTTAAGGAAGGTGATCTTGATGCTGTTCTGGGTTCGATTGGCTTATCTTTCCCGATCGGACCAGTTATTCTGGACGGTGTTTGGGTTGGCGATACCGGCTTCTCAGGGAAGTATCAGAAGCAACATACATTCCGGTTGAACTGTGCTTACCTGTTTAAGGTATGGTAGTTTTGAAACACTGCCTCGTTTTAACTTTTCCCAAGGTCATTTTTTCTGGATAACAGTTTTAATCAACGGAAGTTGGTCTCCCCACCTCATAAAAAGCGGGTAACGCCTTACCGGTGAAATCGAACAATGTCAGATTTTCCCATGGAGAGCCGTGGGTCGATTGGGGGCCATAAGCAGCCAGATGTTCAGGTGCCCAGTAACACCAGCCGTGTACCGGTTCCTGATTAACGGATCGTGCAAGAGAAGCAATCCGACGCATCAGCGCCTGCTGACCGGCCGGATCGGGTGGAAAGCCGGGAACACACTGAGACGAATTCCCGACGATGTTGTTGGTCCAGTCATTCCAGCCAAGCGTCCAGGGATAGGCGGTTTCGGCAATGATGACAGGTTTCCCGGTTATCCGGTTCAGTTGCGTTAGCTGAATGGTCAGCCAGGACAGATCCTTTCCATGCCACCAGGGGTACCAGGACACTCCCACAAGATCGTAATCGGTCAGATAGTGGTTCAGATAGCCAAAAAACCAGAATCCACTTCCCGGATCGGCAATATGGATCATACGGCGGGCCGTCGGAAAGACCGTATTGCAGGCCTGCAATCCCGCATTCAGCAATCGGGATAAGGAACGCCATTGAGTGGTATCGACACTGTTCACAAGACCGGCTGGCCACAGCATGCCGCCCGAAATCTCGTTTCCCGTCTGAATCACACCGGGAACCACGCCACGGTCACGGAGTTGTTCCAGAAAGCGGCGGGTAAAGGCATAGACCGAATCAGCCAGAACCTCTGCAGACAGTCCCGACCAGGCCGCCGGTGGCGTTTGATGACCGGGATCGGCCCAGGTATCGGAATAGTGAAAATCAATCCAGATTCCCAGACCCGCCTTGTAAAAGGTAGCAGCCGCTTCAAGAACCTCATTTGGTGAGGACCTTGTGGTGGCGGGCTGATTCCAAACCCTCAGGCGGACCATGTTAAACCCATGTCGTTTCAGCAGAACCGGCAGGGAAGCCACTCCGGAAGAATCGGAATAGGTTATCCCGGCATCAACCATCTCGGGATAGAAGGAGGCATCAACCGCCCGTATGGAAACAGGCTGATCCTTCGGTGCGTCTGGTTCTTCAGGAGCAGAGCAGCTCATCGTTATAAGAACAATCAGCGAACCAGTGATCAGATTTGTGAGGGGTTTTATCATGAACCGATAAGGTACCTTTTTAAACGTAAAGAATCTATATCAGTCCGGACTTATCAAACCGATAAGGTTATCACACTGATAATCGGGGCCGGTTGGGTAAAACCGCTTTTCCTCTTTTTTTGCCAACATACCGGTTTGGCATGAATCCTGCATCATTTTACCCCAAAATTGTGGAGTTATAATGGAAGCCATTCTCATCGCCCTGTTATTGTTTCTCGCCTCATGCGGGACCGATCCCGATTCTAAATCGGATGATTCAACCTCAACCGAACCCAAACTGGTCTGGTCGGATGAATTCAACTATGAAGGATTGCCCGACTCTACCAAATGGACCCATGAAACCGGAGGACACGGGTGGGGAAACAACGAATTACAATACTACACGGCGGGCAGACGCCAGAATGCCAATGTGATCAATGGAAAATTGTACATCACCGCCCGTTTCGAAGAATATGAAGGGAAACTGTACACCTCGGCCCGGTTGGTAACTCGCGGTAAAGGAGACTGGACCTATGGCCGGATTGATGTTAAAGCAAAATTGCCCAAAGGCACTGGCACCTGGCCTGCCATCTGGATGCTGGGATCCAATATTGGAACAGCCGGATGGCCGACCTGCGGTGAAATTGACATCATGGAACATGTCGGATACGACCAGGGATGGGTGCATGCCTCGGTGCATACCGATACGTACAACCATGTGAAAGGAACACAGAGAACAGCCAAAGTTTTCAGCACAGATGTTTCAACCGACTTCCATGTGTATTCCTTACGCTGGACGGCCGATTCCATTTCAGTTTACATGGACGACAACAAATACTTCACATTTAAAAAAGATACCAACGCCACCAACGCCGAATGGCCTTTCAATAAACCACAATTCCTTCTCCTGAATATTGCCGTTGGTGGTAACTGGGGCGGAGTGAAGGGCGTTGATCAGAATGCATTCCCGGCCGTGATGGAAGTGGATTACGTGAGAGTGTACCGGTAAAAGACAGGAGTCAGGAGGGAATTCAGAATTCAGAATTCAGAATTCAGAATACGGAATACGGAATACGGAATACGGAATACGGAATCTCACCCTAACGGCCGGGAAGGGTGAGTGGCTATCAACATGTTTTTAAAAAATTCCATGATTTTAGCAGAAACCACCGCTAGCCGACAAAATTCGATTCCACCCGGCATGGTTACTTCATCAGCAGACTCCTGATTGTGGAAGTGCCTGATGCTGTTTCCATCCGGATAATATACAACCCGGTCGGCAATCCCGATGCTTTCCAATCTATTTCTCCATGGCCTGTCGGTTGAATGGACTGATTCAGAATCGTTCCAACCTGCTGACCAATTACGTTAAAAATCTTAATACTGACCGGCCCCCCGGTATCCAGATACCATCGTATGGTGGTCGATGGATTAAACGGGTTTGGATAATTTTGCAACAAGCTGGTTTTTATGGGTACTTCAGATTCATTTTCTGACACAGCGGTTGGGACAGAATAGGGATACCGGATCATTTCACTTTGTAAAACAGCCTTCCCGGATTTCCCCTGTACGAACACAACAAGGGCGGTGCTGTCAGCCACCCACCTGGAATCCCAGGCAACAGATTGCGTAATGGTCGTTTTTTCTCCGATTGAATTCAGGATTAGTGGTGAACCATTGGGGGCTAATATCCGCCTGACCACATTGGTATGTCTGCTGATCCCATTCCTTCCTGAATAATTCAAATTTTCTACCAGCATAATGAAAACGTTCAAATCGGTTTGGGAATAGGTGCCTGTCCGTTCAATATCAACCGTTACTTCCAGTACATTGTCTGTAATTTTACCAAATGGGGTTAATGTGATGGGTGAATCGGAGCTGCTGATGGAATTCAAAGTAGCTGCCCAATTGGAATAGGAATTGGTTTGCAGGGCACCATCAAAAATTCCACGGGGAGTTGACGAAGAGATCCCATAGTATGAACTTCTGGCAGATGCATCAGAAGTATTGTCCTTATATAACTGATCATCATTGTAAGGAAACGGCATGTGCAGAAAAACCGGAATGATTTTTTCTGAATTGCCGGCTGTTTTCAGGTAATTATTCACAGTTGTATAGGCAGCCGGACATAACGGGCAGTGGGAATTGGTCAGAATTTCCACAAGCACCTTTTTCTGAGCAGTAACAGGCGAGAAGGTGACCATTCCGGTAAATAAAATCAGCAGCAGTTTCATTGGCAATCTTTCTGTTTATAAAGTGCTTATAATAGATACACGTACTCCGGTAAAGGGTTGGATAAACCGGCAAACACCGTTGGTACAGGTCAACCCGCCGCGTTCCTGCCCGCCAGATACTGTGATCAGGTGACGTCCATCTAACCGGAGTCCTGTTTCAAAAAGTGTCCAATCTTTTCGCCCTCCCGGATCGAAAGTGTTGGTTGTCCGTTCATGCCGGAGGGCAACATTCCAAAAACCATCGATCGTTTGAATCCAACTTAGAAAAATACCGCTTGAATGCGGATCAGGACTAAAATTATCATCGGACTGAATCCATTCTGATTGCACTTGAGTGGTTTGGGAGTCCGTCACCTTCCATTGAAGCCATCCCATAAGCACCCGGTCGGATTGCTGATGGCTGCCTGCCGGACCGGTAAAGTCATTATAGAGGTGAAAGCTCCGGGTGGCTACTGCACCCCGTAAAGAGAAGTCGTCAGAAAATTCATAGTCTGCTTCAAGGAATAATTCATGAAAGGGGGAATACATTTCCTTGGAAGAGGGAAATAATAAAAGGGACCCCGTTGTTCTTGACCAGGTGAAATCGAAGACATCCTGTTGCCAGGAGGTGGTTCTGCTTGAGAAAGACCCGTTGGCTGTCAGCTGAAGTTTTTCGGCAGGGTTGATAAAAATTTCTGCCTGCACGCCCGTTTGATCGTTAAAATCCTGTTCATTCAATGAACGGGAAATGAAAAACCAGGAGTGCTCCTTTTGAACGGTTGGTGGATTTTGAAAAGGTAATAGCTTAAATGGCCGGTACGGATCAAGCCTGTCAATGGGATTGGTGACATCCAGACGGTAATTTTTATAATCAACGGTAAGGGAGATCAGATCGGAAAACCACGAAACAGAACTGTAAAATGCACTCCCGGTTTTCGTCAGACCGGTGATGTCATCCTTTGTCCATCGCACGAGATAGTCGGAAAGGAAACTCCATGTGTCAAAATTGGTTTTAATAGAAAAGGAGGACAGATCTGAGGACAGGGAAAAGGGTACCGTGGGTACAGTTCCAAATCCCCGGGCATGAACTGCAGAAATTCCAATCTCTACCGGACCTGAAGGAAGGACTATCAGGGACCCGCCAGTCAGATCATACCGGTCCTGTCGTCTGAAAACCAGCGAGTCATCAATCTCGACTTTTCCGGCAATGGCCTGAATCCGGAAAAACGCATGCCGGTAGACACCAGTCAACCCCTGCAGCCAGGAATCAAAACCCTGGCCACGGTCTTCGAACAGGTTCAGAGACAAGCCCTGTCCAAATAAAGCGGGTGAATGTCCGGCGCGAATGGTCCAGGAATCCGTATCGTATTCAGCAAACCAACGGGAAAATTCTTCCTTTCTAAGTCCCGTTTCTGCTGGTGAGTCCTGTGTGTAGCGCAGTCCAAACCGGTAGTGGCCATCATGGGTGATTTGCATATCTGTGAGGTTTTCAAAATAGCGGAAGGCGGTGGTACCAAATCCGTTAAAACGCTGTCCGTCTCCATATCGGAATGCATTCCTGAATGAAAAATCTGTTTGTCCGGTTAAGGGTATACCCACAACCCCGAGTAATGCGGTAATGAACATCCGTTTCATTGGCCTTTTCCTGCTAACAGCAATTGAATGGCGGTTTCCAGTTTGGCCTCATCGCCGGGAAAGTAGCCGGTTTGCCGGTACACAACGGTTCCTGTTTGATCCACCAGCAGGGTGAGTGGAATGGCCTCGCCGTTGAAGCGGCTCAGGACTTCACTTTCGGAGTCGAGAGCCAGCACCACGTCCAATCCATTTGTTTTAAGGAAAGATTTTATTTTGGCTGTGCTTTTCGGCGAGTCCTGATTGACTGCAAGAATGGTGAGACCAGACTCCCTGAATTTTTCGAGAAGGGAGGGAAAGGTCTTCATTTCAGCGAGACAGGGTTTACACCACAAGGCCCAAAAGGTGATAATCAATGGCCCGTTGGCAGTCAAATCAGAAATTCGTACCGATTTCCCGTTTTCCAGATCAATCCGGTAGGAACCTATGGATTGAGAATTGGCGGAAAAAGGCAGAAGGAGAAATGGAATCCATAATAAAAACCGGTTTTGCATAAGACCTCCTCAGTGTTTGTCGGGCCAAATGCCGTTTCCTTACAAGTCCTTCAGGTTCATGACAGGGAGGGTCCGGGCATTCCAGACTCCTCCCGCCTTAGATCCTGTAAATCCCTTTAAACAACTCCTCCTTTGTTCAACAAGGGTTCTTATTAAGACAAAGTCTTATTCCTTGCAATCCCGACTCCCATTTTCTACCTTCCCTACCTCAAAAAAATCGGACTGCTTTTAAAATTCCGGATACCTGAAGGAGAGATTGCATGAAAGTCATGGTTGTTGATGATGAAAAGGATATCCGGGACTTGTTTGAACAACGGTTCCGGAAGGAAATCCGGTCGGGACAGGTGGCCTTTCTGTTTGCTTTCTCGGGAGAGGAAGCACGTCAATACCTCGAATCAAACGGAGCCTCAGCCATCAGGCAGATTTTGTCAGATATCAACATGCCGGGCATGAATGGTCTGGAACTGCTCAGATGGATCAAGACAACCTATCCTGAATTAAAAGTGGCCATGATCACCGCCTATAACGATCAGAAAAATTACCAGCAGGCGTTGGAATATGGTTGCGATGACTACCTGATTAAACCCATCGATTTCAACCAACTGCGCGAAAAAGTCCTTCCAGAACCGCCAAACAGTTAATGGCGTTCAGTTTCATTTCATTCAATCTGTTCATCTGATATCGTTTATGATGATATCGGTTGGATTACACATCCCGAAACACGGTTCTTAAAAACCAGCCAGGAAAAGTCTATGTCAACACCCGTTCAAGAAGATCTGTTGGCGAAATTAGCACAGCGGGAAGCCGAATTGGCAATCATCAACTCGGTGACCCATGCGATTTCCAGTCATCGGGATATTGCCTCGGTGATCCGCATAGTCGGCGATCAGATCCGGGATATTTTCCAGTCGGAAGTCACCGAGATTTTATTGCTGGATCCCACCGGAACCACCATTCACGTTCCCTATTCCTACTACCGCGGTTATGCTGAGGCAGAATCATTTCCTTTGGGAGAGGGATTAACCTCCAAAGTGATTTCGAGCCGGAAACCGTTGGTTCATGGCACCTTTGCCGAGGGGGAAGCACTGGGAGTCATTGCTCTTAATGATGCCGAACGGACGGAGACTTACATTGGTGTTCCCATTCTGTTTGGTGATACCGTCTCGGGTGTGGTCAGCATTCAGAGTTATAAACAGCACGATTACACCGATGAGAAAGTACGGCTGCTCACCATCCTGGCGACGGCCATGGGTGCGGTGCTGAACAATGCCCGTTTGTTTGATGAAACGAACCGGCTGCTGGCCGAAACCGAGCAGCAGAAATCGGAACTGGCAGTCATTACCAGTGTTCAGGAAGGCCTGGCCAAAGAACTCAGCATCGATGGCATCTACGAACTGGTCGGCGAGAAAATGCGTGAAATATTTAACGCCCAGGTCATCGATATCGTTTCTTACGACAAATCGACCGGACAGATTACCGATCGCTATGCCTATGAAAAAGGCGACCGGACCTTGCTTGGGGCCAGGCCGTTGAAAGGCTACCGGAAACATGTGATTGAAACCCGGAACCCCTTGCTCCTCACCCATATCACGCCAGAAACTGAACAGCAATATGATAACCAGACGCTGGTTGGTGAACATGCGAGATCAGCTGCCTTTGCACCCATGATCGCCGGCTCTGAAGTCATCGGTGTCATCAGTCTGCAGAATGTGGATGATGAAAATGCTTTTTCGGATTCTGATTTGCGGTTGCTGACCACCTTGGCAGGCAGTATGAGTGTGGCGCTGGAAAATGCACGGTTATTCGATGAAACCGAGCAGCGCAATGCGGAACTGGCCGTGATTACCTCTGTGCAGGAAGGCCTGGCCAGAGAGCTCAGTATTGATGGCATCTACGAATTGGTTGGCGAGAAAATGCGGGAGATTTTCAACGCCCAGGTGATTGATATTGTTTCCTACGACCCAACCACCAGCATGATCACCGATCGGTATGCCTATGAGAAAGGCGACCGGACTCTTCTCGGTACACGCCAGCTGCAGGGAATCCGGAAAGATGTGGTGGAAACACGGAAAGCCATTATTGATTCCAAAGTTGCCATTCAACCCGGATACAATCAGGTTCTCGTTGGTGAAATGCCAAAGTCCTTTCTGTTTGTGCCCATGGTGGCAGGCAATGAGGTGACGGGTGTCATCAGTCTGCAGAATGTGGACGAGGAGAATGCCTTCTCTGAATCGGATTTGAGGTTGCTATCCACTCTGGCCGGCAGTATGAGTGTGGCGCTGCAGAATGCACGGCTCTTTGATGAAACCGTGCGGCTGCTGAAAGAAACCGAGGAACGCCAGGCAGAACTTTCCATCATCAACAGCGTGGGCGATGCCATGTCGCGTCAGCTGGATGTCAGCACCGTTACCCGGATTGTGGGCGACAAAGTCAGGGAAATCTTCAAGTCAGAGGTGACCGAAATTCTGTTGCTGGATAGGGAACACAACCAGATTGTGGTGCCGTATTCATTTTTCCGCGGATATCAGACCGTCGATCCGTTTCCTTTGGGTGGCGGACTGACGTCCGAAGTCATTTCCACCGGCAAACCCCTGTTGCTGAATTCGTTCGAGGAACAGGCCATGCATGGCGCCATACTGGATGAGGGAATCGGTGAGGCCGATAAAACCGAGACCTATCTGGGTGTCCCCATTCTGTTCAACGAACAGATTCTGGGCGTGGTCAGTATTCAAAATTATCAAAAATCAGCCTATGATGATAACGATGTGCGATTGCTTTCCACGCTGTCAGCAAACATGGGGATTGCCCTGCAGAATGCGACCCTGTTTGTGGAAACACGAAAGTTGCTGGAAGAATCGAAACAGCAGGCCATTGAATTGGGAATCATTAACAGTGTGGGTGAAGGGCTGGCCAAGCAGCTCGACTTCCAGTCCATTGTCGATTTAGTTGGTGAGAAAATCCGTGAAGTGTTCAATGCACAGATTGTTTCCATTTCCACCTATCAGCCCGAGACAGAGACCATCTTTCACTGGTATGTGGTGGAAAAAGATATCCGGTTCCGGTATGAGGCACCGATTCCCATCGATCCGGACCGGAAAGAAATAGTTGATAGCCGCATGCCTCTTATTTTCGGGACCAGTGCCGAAATTATCGCACACAGCGGAGTTGGCACGCTGGCCGGGGACATGCCGGAATCTTTTATGGGGGTTCCGATCATTCACAACGGCATTGCAACCGGCATTATCACGGTTCAGGACCTGGACCGGCAGCATCTGTTTTCGGAAAAAGATGGTCAGTTATTGCTGACTCTGGCTTCCAACATGGGCGTTGCACTCGAAAATGCCCGGTTGTTTGAAGAAACCAAACGACTGCTTTCAGAAACCCAGCAGAGAAACTCGGAACTGGCCATTCTGAACGCCATTCAGGAAGGATTGGTCTCCGAAATGGATGTCCGGTCCATCATTCGTCTGGTGGGGGATAAGCTACGTGAAACCCTGGGCTTCCAGGAATTGGGAATCCGCATCTATGACCGCGAGCGTAACCTTCTCCATTTCGTGTATGAATATGAACACGGTGTTCCGCTGCATTTTGAACCCATGGAGCCCACACCCCTTTCCCGGTACGTGCTCGATACTGGAAAAACGCTGGTATTGAATGATGCATCCGAAAAGGAAATTGCCAAACTGGGCATTACCGAACCCACGAACATTCCGGGAACCGATCACAGTCTGTCTCTGGTGATGGTCCCCATTGTAGTGGGAACCGAGGCAAAGGGACTGATTCTGGTTGAAAACTACGAAAAAGTGAATGCGTTCACCGATTCTGAAATCCGGTTGCTGACCACCATTGCCAACTCGATGAGTGTGGCCCTGGAAAATGCCCGGCTGTTCGAAGAAACCAAACGGCTTCTGGATGAGACCAAAAAACGGGCAGCCGAAATGGGAACGGTGAACCACATCAGTCAGGCAATTGCCGGGCATCTCGAAATTGACAAATTAATCAATCTGGTTGGTGACCAGGTGAGGGAATTATTCAAGGCAGATATTGTTTATCTGGCCTTGCTCGATAAGGAACGAACCACCATTTCTTTCCCTTTCGGATATGGTGATTATTTCCCGCCCATGCCCTTGGGTATGGGATTAACTTCCCGGATTATTCTGCAGAAGGAACCGTTGCTGATCAACAGTGAACTGGATAAAAAAACCACCGAAATGGGAATTGAACGGGTGGGAGTTAAATCGGCCTCTTACCTGGGTGTTCCCATTCCGGTTGGGGATGAAATTATCGGTGTGCTCAGTGCCCAGAGCACGGTTCAGGAAAATACATTTAATGAGGATGACCTGCGTCTCCTCACCACCATTGCTGCCTCGGTTGGCATTGCCATCAACAATGCCAATGCCTATCAGGAACTGAATAAGACCCTGGATGATCTGCAATCAACACAGGATCAGTTAATTGCACAGGAAAAACTGGCTTCACTGGGACAACTGACTGCAGGGATTGCTCATGAAATCAAAAATCCGCTCAATTTTGTCAACAATTTTTCTGAGTTATCGGCCGAACTGCTCGATGAACTGATTGAAGAATTCAACCGGCACCGGACCGTGTTGGGAGAGGATGCTCTCGCCGAACTGGAATCGATCATTGCCATGCTGAAACAGAATGCGGCCAAAATCAACGAACATGGCAAACGGGCCGATAGCATTGTCCACAGCATGCTTCAGCATTCCCGCGGGAAAACCGGTGATAAACAACCCACCGATGTGAATGCATTGCTCGATGAGGATCTGAATCTGGTCTATCACGGCATGCGTGCACAGGATGGAACGTTTAACATCCGCATCGAACGGGACTACGGTTCCGATATCAGTCCGGTCAGTATGATTCCGCAGGATATGAGCCGGGTGTTTCTGAACATCATCACCAACGGATGTTACGAGGCCCACCGGAAAAAAACCGAACTGAAACTGGAAGAACCAGCCACCATCCGGGTTCAGACCCGGGAAACCGACACGGGTGTGGAAATACGCATCCGGGACAATGGCCACGGCATTCCGGAAAAAATCCGTGGAAAATTATTTACTCCCTTCTTTACCACCAAACCATCGGGTAAAGGCACGGGGCTTGGTCTTTCCATCAGTTATGATATTGTGGTATCGGAACATCAGGGTGAATTGTCTTTTGAAACGGAAGAAGGACACTACACCGAATTTATCATCCGGCTTCCGCGTCAACCCAGGAAATAAACCATGGAAACAGCAACTCCCAAAATATTAATCGTGGATGATGAACCCGATCTGGAAATGCTGATCAGGCAGAAATTCCGGAAGGAAATCCGTGACCGGATTTATGACTTTTATTTTGCCGGCCATGGCGTGGATGCCCTCAGACGGCTGATAGAAAATCCCGACATTGAATTGGTTCTGACCGATATCAACATGCCCGAAATGGATGGTCTGACTTTGCTGTCCAAAATCAGGGAAATGAACAATCCGCTGTTATATTCTGTGATTGTATCGGCCTACGGCGACATTCAGAATATCCGTCGGGCCATGAATGGCGGTGCGTATGATTTCGTCATCAAACCCATCGATTTTAATGATCTGGAACTGACGATTAAAAAGGCACTTCAGAATCTGGATTCCTTCAAACAGGCTTTGAAATCGCGCGACGAACTTGTCACCGTCCGGAAGGAACTGGATGAAGCCCGTGAATTGCAACTGGCCATGTTACCGGCTTCAATCCCAAACCACCCGGAGCTGGATATTGCAGTTTCCCTGAGAACAGCCAGCGAGGTCGGTGGTGATTACTACGATTTCTCCTTCCCGCAGGATGGATCGGTGAATGTGGTCATCGGCGATGCCACCGGTCACGGAATGAAGGCCGGACTCATGGTTTCCATCATGAAAACACTGTTTGTTTCAGACTCCGAAATCAGTGAAGCATCCGTCTTTTTTCAATCGGCGAATAAAACCATCAAATCGCTGAATCTGAACCGGATGATGATGGCACTTTGTATGGTGAATTATTCCGGTGGATCAATCCGCTATATCAATGCCGGGATGCCACCGGTTCTGTTGTGGAAAAGTGGAATTGTTGAGGAGATTGAAAACCAGTTTTTGCCACTGGGATCTTTGTCGTCACAACCCTTCTCAGACATCCGTTTTTCCATGCAAAAGGGCGATGTTCTGTTTGCCTTCAGTGACGGACTTCCGGAACTGGTCAATCCGGCAGGTGAACCGTTTGGTTACAACGGCATACAGGAATTGCTGAAACAGGTGAATGGGTGGTCTGCGCAGCAGATCGTCGATCATTTTAATGCGGCGATCCGCTCCTGGAACCATGACTCGGAATTAACCGATGATATCACCCTGATGGTGATGAAAAGGCGATAAAAACCTGTTTATGATGCAGACCTGGCTGGACCATGTCATCTGGCTGACACCAGGTGAGTTTCCGGCATCTTCAGGAAGGGCGGGTCAGGTGCTGAAGGGCTTCCTGTTCTGATTGGTAAATGGTGGAATAGTCGGTCAGTCCCATGATTTTAAAAGTCTTGGCCACAATGGGAGCCAGGTTGTAATAGCCGATCTGACCATTGACCTGTTGAAGTTTTTCGATGATTTCGATGATAATCGAAACACCCACGCTGTTGATGACGGTGGATTTTTCCATATTCAGGACCACTTTCCGGCTTCCGGTCCCGATTTCTTTCATACAATAGTCGGCAAGCGCTTCCCCTGCAGCCTGATTGATGTAGCCATCACAATCAAGAAACAACACATCCTGAACTTTGCGGGGAATAAATTTGAATTTGGTATCCATTGCGCTCACTTCTTTTTAATCATGGTGACGACGGTTCCTGATTCATCCGACCGGATGCTCACATCATCCATCAGTGATTTCATCAGGTGCATGCCCCATCCCCGCTTCCGTTCTTTTCCCATGACTTTGCTGGTGATATCGGGTGCTGTGATTTTGGAGGGATCGAATCCAACGCCTTTATCCTTCAGCTCAATTTTCAGCTGATCGGGATAAACCGTAAAAATAACGGTGACGTTGCTGTCTTCACTTTTGCTGTGTTCAAATGCATTGAGACACGCTTCAATGAGCGCCAGACTGATGTCGGCTAGTTTATCATCATCCATGGAGATGTACTGTCCCAATGCTTCGGCTGTTTTGGTGGCAGCCAATTCCATATCTGGAAGCATCGGGATAACGAGGATGACTTCTTTACCTTCTTGATCCGGCATGAACAAACCTGATGATTTTGCCAAAAGGTACTCAGGCTTTTCTTAAAACCAAAATGGCCCGGTCATCGTCCGGTGGTGCATGATTGGTAAAGGCATTCAGATCCTGAAAGACCGACTCTATCAGATCGGAGCCCGGGACCTTTTGGCAGCGGATCATGGTAGCCCCCAGCCCTTCTTCGCCAAACATGTCCTCTGAAGAATTGAAATTTTCAGTGATGCCATCGGTAAAAAGAGCCAGGCAATCTCCAGACATCAGACGGCTGGTCTGTTCCTCATATTTCATGTCCCGCAGCATTCCCAGGGGCGGACCCGATGCCTCGAAGGGAAGCGTTGCAGCAGAACCTGACACCAGAACCGGAGACGGATGGCCAGCATTTAACCACCTGAATGTCCCATCCGGATGGAGGATCAACGCAAAAAAAGTGATGTAGGTGCTGCTGGTCGAATTGCGGTAAATGAGGTTATTGAGCATGGCAGCCAGTTTTTCAAGACTGCTGACCGATTCCAGATGGCTTTCCACTGTGGCATGAAGGGTGGAAACCAGCAGGGCCGCAGGTATTCCATGCCCGGAAACATCAGCAATGATGACAAGCTGGCTCCCATCCGGTAATGGCATCAGCTGAAGGTAATCGCCACCGACTTCGCTGCAGGCTTCGTACCGGAATGCGAGTTCAAACCCCGGAATATCCGGTAAGGTGGTTGGAATCAGTTTGGATTGGATTTCCCGCGCAATGGAAAGTTCCTTCTTAATGGAGGCCGACCGGAGGCTTTCTTCATACAACCTGGCATTTTCAATGGCAACGGCAGAAATACCAGCCAAAGAGGCGGCGAATTCCTGATCAGAGTCAGTGAAAACCCCATTCCGTTTGTTGATCAGCTGAAGAACTCCGATCTGGTCCTGCTGCTGATTCATGATGGGAAGAACCAGCATGGATCGGGTGACGTAACCGGTCTTCTGATCGTTGGCCGGATTAAAACGGGGATCCTGATATACATCATCGAGGATAATGGCTTCACCTGAAACTGCCACTGCGCCGGCCAGACCAGAGCCATAGGGCAACCGGATTTCCTCCATGCCGTCTCCGGTGATGATCCGTGACCAGATTTCCTGACGATCCGGATCGAGCAGATACAAAGTGCCGCGGTCGACTTCCAGAATGTCGAGGATGTATGACAGATTTTTATTTAAAATCTGGGTAAGGTCCAGGGTGGAATTCAGGACCATGGCCGCTTCGGAGAGCGCATGCAGTCGGGCAATGATTCGGGTGGTGATGTTCATGGGACCATGTTCGGATTTTTTGGTAAAAACGTCAATTCTGGTGCGGAAAAAGGGCGGGTGTCGGGAGACTGGAGGAGGAAGTCAGAATTCAGGCCCTTCGGCTCCGCTCAGGGACCGGGAGTAAGGAGACAGGAGTCAGGAGACAGGATAGGAATTCAGAATTCAGAATTCAGAATTCAGAAGACCGAAGACAGAATGTCTCCCTCTCCGCCGGAGAGGGAAGGGCGGAGGGTTTTCCAATCATGAATCACCGGTATTTTCTCGTCATTCGTCACGCGTAACTGGAAAAACCCTTGTCCCCTCGATAATATCTTCCCTTCGGTCAGATCACTTGGGGTCCGGGTTTTTCGATCACCAATCCCCAATCCCCTGTATTTTCTGATCACCAGTGATTGAAAAAACCTTGTCCCTTCCCCGACTTCATCGGGGTAAACTTTCACCTCAGGGTCCGGTTTTTTCTAATCACCAATCACAAATCACTTGTATTTTCTGATCACTGATTTCTGATCTCTGATCACTGATTTCTGTCCCGGGGCCGGGTTTTTCGATCACCAATCACCAATCACCAATCACCAATCACCAATCACAAATCCAACCTGCCGGATTAAAAAATCCGAATAAAAGACAATCCAATCGGGAAAAAATCCTACATTCTGATATCTGTTCAGGGAGGATGTCATGAAAAAATGGTTCATTTCATTATTGATCCTGGTCGGGTCAGTTCCGCTGACAGCCAAAATATGGCATGTCGATTCCAATCCGGGCAATTCAGCCGATTTTAAAACCGTTCAGGCGGCCCACGATGCTGCCACCGCCGGCGACACCTTGTATATCATGGGATCGGGGGTTCCCTACGGCAATCTGGTCATGACGAAACGGTTGAATCTGTTTGGACCGGGATACTTTCTTGCCGAGAATCCGGAAACCCAGGCCAACATTTCCGAAGCCCGGATCGGAACACTTGATCTGAATCCGGGGTCCGAGGGGACTCTGATTACCGGGCTTTACTTTCACTCCCCCACGTCAATAATCCGAAGTCAGATCATCATCAACGCAAGTAACATTGTTTTTAAACGTAACCGCGTGTATGGTATGACTTCAAACAGTGCCAGCATTTACATTACGGACACGACCGGCAATGTATTTATCCTGCAGAATTACATTGTAAATGATCAGAATGCCTCGAATGTTCATGCCATCTGGTTACAGGGGCAGAATACCAATGTGGAGATCCGGAACAATTTTATTCTGGTCCTTGACAACGGAACCACCGGGGCCATTAACTGCCCTGCCACTTCGTCGGCAACGGTAAGCAACAACATCATGAGAGGGTATCTGTATATCAACTATTGTGTGGTGACGAATAACATTTTGCTTGCCGGTTTTTATACTGGGGCCAACAACCTGATCACCAATAACCTGTGTAATTACAACCAGTTTCCGGCCGGATCCAATTTGCAAAGTGTCGGCATGAACTCGTCTCTGTTTGTTGCATCTGGTGGCTCGGATGCCTGGTACCGGATTAAGGATGGGTCGGTTGGTGATAATTTTGGAACCGATGGCACCGATGCCGGACCCTATGGCGGGTGGGATCCGTATGTGACATCAGGAATTCCGTCCTTGCCTTCTATCTATTATCTCGAGGCACCCGCCTCGGGCTCTGCCACAAACGGACTGCCGGTCCGGATTAAAGCCAAGTCGAACCGCTGACCGGTCCGGTACAGAAAGGAGGATGCCATGAGACACTGGTACGTCCTTTTACTCGTTCTGCTTCCGGGATTGCTGGCAGCCCAGAACCTGACGGTGCTCGAGTACTATTACGATACCGATCCTGGGGAGGGAAACGGAATTCAGGTATCACTTCCGGCCGATTCAACGGCTGATGTGACCTTTTCAACCGATCCTTCCGGCCTGACGCCTGGTTTTCATCAGGTGTATTTCAGAGTGCGCGATGAAAACGGGAAGTGGGGAATTGCCCAGGCCAAGGGATTCATTCTGGCCAGTCAGGACCCGGGTGTGAAGCAGTCGATTCATCACGTCGAATATTTTATGGATGAAGATCCCGGTTTTGGAAAAGGAACTGGCCTGTCCTTTTCCCCCGATACACTGGATGATCGGGAAATGGTCCTGATCCCGGGAGATCTGGAACCGGGATTTCACCGCTTTTACCTGCGATATCGTGATGTGACCGGCGGATGGAGTCTGCCTGTCAGTCGCGGATTCCTGTTATCAGAACATAGTCCGTTGTTTGCTGCTGATGTGGCGGGTCTGGAATATTACTTCGATACCGATCCCGGGCAGGGAAATGGCATATCGTTGCCTGTGGAACCCGATTCGGTCATTCAATTGAATCCGACACTGATACTGGAATCCGTGGGACCGGGTTTTCACCGGGTATATCTGCGTGCAGTGACCGATCTGGGGCTGTGGGGACTTCCTATGGTGAAGCCGGTTCTGGTTGAACGGATTAAATCGGATTCAACCGATCTGATCGAGCTGGTGGAAACGTGGTTTGATACCGACCCGGGTTTTGGAAACGGTGATACCGTGGCCATCAGAAAGGGAGTCAGAACGGAAGATACTCTCCGGATCAGCCTGGCGGACATCCCGCATGGAATTCATAATCTGGGAGTTCGTGTGCGAAGTCAGTCGGGGGCCTGGAGTTTGTCGGTTCACCGGCAGTTTGTGAAACAGGAAATGGCGCTGGATGAACCGGGAATGATCAACGGACTCGAGTATTTTACAGGAACCGATCCGGGTGAGGGACTGGGAATTCCGGTTTCTGTGGAGCCCGCTTCAAAGGTGAATGAAACCCTTCTGATTGATCTGAGTGACCTCGGTCCCGGATTCCATGTGATCCGGATCAGGGCACGGGACGAAGAAGGCAACTGGAGCCATGTGGCCACCCGCCCTGTCTGGATGCATAAAGGGTCGGGGGGACTGGCCGACGTAACCGGTATCGACTGGTCGGTTCAGAAACAGGGAGTCGTTGTGGCATCCGGGCGGATGAATGCAACCATTGCTGCCCCTGTTATGGACCGGATTGAAGACCTTCCGTTGACGGGCACTGTTGTTGACAGCACATACGAAGTGGCGTTCACCGCGACCAATTCTGATGGACTGAACTCGACCATTCTGAAACGGTTGATCACCATCCGGGCCTTTAAGAACATCCTTTTAAGTTGGGAGCAGGTGGCCGCACGTGATTCGGTAATGGCCATTCTGGATGCTGCCGGGCTGGATTATGATTCTATCAACCGCGCCGGCGGTGATACCTGCTGGGTAAACTGGAAATCGGTATTTTGGGATGAACCGGATGGAATGACCCCTGGCCAACGGACCGCCATCAGACGCTTTACCGACCAGGGTAACAACCGGTCACTGATCATTGCCGGTGAAAATGTGGTATCCGGACATGCTCAATCGGGCAATCAGCCTGATACTTCCTTCATCCATCAGGTCCTGAGAGCTGGCTTGGTCTCTGCAGATGCCAATGGAGGGTCGGCCTCCTGGTTTATCATGGGGGCGGGACTTTCGGGCGGAATTTCCGGACTGGTGTCTGCATCGGCGCCCGATGCCATCCGTCCGATTCGTGGGGCAGAAGCCGCGGCCACCTGGTTGGGGTTTGGTCCCGATACGGCAGCCGGGGTGATTTACAATGGTCCAACCAACACAGCGGTGTTCGGATTCGGATTCCATCAGATCAGCCCAACGGGATCAGACCGGTTTTTTGCCGGTATTCCGGATTGGATCGATCAGTCTGGTGGTTGGTTGCCGGTGGAACTGACCGGTTTTTCGGGTGGATGGACTGGTAGCGAGGTATTGCTGACCTGGCAAACGCAGACCGAAACCGGAAATGCCGGTTTTACCATCGACTATCAGAAACCGGGTGACACGGAATGGAAGTCAGCCGGATTTGTTTCCGGTAAGGGAACCACCCGGGAAACGACCACCTATCAGTTCCGTCACCGGTGGCCGTACCAGAAGGGTGAAGCTTTTTACCGGCTGGCACAAACCGATCTGACGGGGGAAAAACACTTGTCTGAGGCCATTTCTGTTTTAATTGGCCCGCCTGCCGATTTCCGCCTGTATCAGAATTATCCCAATCCGTTCAACGGAGAAACGGTGATCCGGTTCGATCTGCCTGTTCATGGCCGGGTTACATTGGAGATATACAACTTGCTCGGTCAGCGGGTCAGGCAATTGGTTCAAGGTGAGCTTGAGGGTGATTTCCATACCATCCGGTGGGATGGAAAAACGGATGCGGGGAACCGGGTTGCCTCCGGGCAGTATTTCTACCGGCTGATGGCAGGGAATCGGGTGGAAGTCAGACGGATGGTGGTTCTGAGATAGGGGAGAGCCAGGCCCTTCGATTTGGTCACTGAGCGGAGCCGACGTGCAGGGACCGGGAGTCAGGAGTCAGGATACGCGATGACTCCCTCTCCGCCGGAGGGGGATATTTTTCGTTCTTGTTTAAAATTTAAACCGGGAGGCTGCCCGTCAGGGAAGAAAGACATTGAGGGAAATGGCAGAGATTCCATGTATTGAGGTAAAGTATTTTAGCCGCGTAGCGGTGGCATCTTGGTAGCAAAATGTAAAAGACAAGGAATTTCAAGCCGCGTAGCGGTGGCATCTTTTTCGGTAGAAGCACCACTGGTTTTAATCGGTTGGCTGCTGCTGTTTAAGATGTCAGGGCTACGCCCCTTTTTTGACTTTAATCTGTTCCGGGATTTCTACGG
Organism: Bacteroidota bacterium; assembly: GCA_013360915.1. Taxonomy (NCBI): domain Bacteria; kingdom Pseudomonadati; phylum Bacteroidota; species Bacteroidota bacterium. Next base: position 269 of record JABWAT010000014.1, on the reverse strand, counting down.
AGATGTCAGGGCTACGCCCCTGAATACACTCGACCCCTCACCGAATTTATCGAGGCAATCGGGATTACCCGGGTGCCGGCCCCTCGATTTCCGTCTGCGTCGGACTTTCAGAGCCTCATCCTAGTGGCTTCGAGAACCTCAGCCACCGGATTCGGCTCACAGGGTCCGGGTTTTTCTAATCACCAATCACAAATCACTTGTATTTTCTCGTCACTTGTTACGCGTCACTCGTCACGGGAAAAACCCTTGTCCCTTCCCCGACTTCATCG